>NZ_JBXAXW010000364.1:0-229 GCF_056781975.1 Dellaglioa sp. CoH-57-MRSF-19 | reverse complement strand
ATGCTACTTATTCGAATGGTTTACGAAGATACCAAGACACAGCGGATATATCACAAAAGACCAGAGCGAAGTGAAGAAATGATTATGTACGATATCCAAATTATCGAAAATAATGGAGTAATCGAAAAAGTGCTTGTCAATATGGAGAAAGAAGCGATCAATATTGAAAAAACAAGAAATCCCGGCATTTACGCTGATTGAATGTCTAATCGGACTAATGATAGTAAGC
>NZ_JBXAXW010000363.1:0-229 GCF_056781975.1 Dellaglioa sp. CoH-57-MRSF-19 | reverse complement strand
ATTCACCAGTTCTTTCAGGATCGCGCACTGGATCGAAATGTTGAGCAACTGGAGGCCGGGCGCATGTACCAGCTGGACGTGTATAACGTTCATCGTCGGCCGCGTATCGAGGCCGGTACACCGCGCCGCTTCTTCCGCATCTCGTTTGTACCGATCGAAATCGAGAGCGACGACTGCCAGCCCAATCCTTTGCTTCCGGCGCGAGTCTACAACCGCGATGACGTGCGAA
>NZ_JBXAXW010000362.1:0-229 GCF_056781975.1 Dellaglioa sp. CoH-57-MRSF-19 | reverse complement strand
GTGCCGCGCTTAGAAGGCGCGAGCGAGGATGATACGCGGATTTTGGGAGCTGCCCTGCTCTACTGCTGCGTGTGCGCCCGGCGTGATCGTCAATATGCTCTCCAGTCGGTTAGACGGGATAGGCCCCCGCCCTGCCCCGGCCCCTATCCGGGTGCCAGTGACGCCACTATAGCGCGCCCTATTCCGACTCGTCAAGCTTTTTTCGATTCGCGCCGCGTCGCCCCTGAGT
>NZ_JBXAXW010000361.1:0-230 GCF_056781975.1 Dellaglioa sp. CoH-57-MRSF-19 | reverse complement strand
CTGGCTCACAGGACCTCCGAGATGTCAGGGATCGGGTGCCAAGCAACAACGTAACCCTGATCCTCATAGTTTTCTGGGTACATGCCCTCACGCAGATCGGCTTCGACCCAACCGCCGTGCACCTTGGAATAGGCCCACAGTTTCGGCGGAATGTAGCGTGTGCCATCCTCACGTTCGAGGCAGACAATGACGGGCTCCGAATAGTCGTTACCGTAGTACATGTCGTACAG
>NZ_JBXAXW010000360.1:0-230 GCF_056781975.1 Dellaglioa sp. CoH-57-MRSF-19 | reverse complement strand
ACCCCGAAACGTGCGACTAGTTCCGTCAATGGGTTTGACATACAGAATTGTCGGTGTTTGCGTCTGGGTACTGGTCGAGGGTCCAGCGCCGTGAACGCCGTGCACTGGTTGATTGCTGCGCCGTTTATCGTGGCGCTCGCGCTGGTTGTGGCGGGTACCGTTTCTCACTATCAATTGAGGGGGTTTGGTGTCACGCACCATCGTAAAAAGCAAGAAAGAGGCAGCAGCCG
>NZ_JBXAXW010000359.1:0-230 GCF_056781975.1 Dellaglioa sp. CoH-57-MRSF-19 | reverse complement strand
ACCCACGTCCACGATCCGGCGCTTCATGATTTCGGTACCGCCACCCGGCACGAAGCCGTACTCGCGCAGCTCCTGACTAAACTCGTACATACCATTCACGTTGTCGAGATCGACGCGGTACAGAATATCCGTGTCCTGCTCGTGGCGCACGTACATGTACGGCAATTCCCCGATGTTGCACTTCACATCGAAATCCGGGTCCACGCTCTTCTCCATCTAGCGTTCGCGGG
>NZ_JBXAXW010000358.1:0-230 GCF_056781975.1 Dellaglioa sp. CoH-57-MRSF-19 | reverse complement strand
AAACGACTATAAGAATGGTTAAGAGTGCTACGTATCGCGAAATTGATCCCGCGATCATGGCAAATGTGGCTATTCGCATGGCCTATCGTGGTGCCGATATGACACGATTCAAAATGAACAAACGCATTCAGTAAGGACAACACAATGTACACACGTAACCGTATTCTAGGAGTCTCCGGGGGCTCAATAAATGTCGATCCGGTGGGGGCTGGAAACGCGGTCGTGGCGTG
>NZ_JBXAXW010000357.1:0-230 GCF_056781975.1 Dellaglioa sp. CoH-57-MRSF-19 | reverse complement strand
CCCTCTTTAAATTCGTGAACCAGCTTCATTTTCAACCTTTACAAAAGAGTTTTCAGTTTGGCAAAAAGACGCTGCACTTGCGATTCGGAGAAACCGAAGTAGGTGCGTGCCCGTTCAAGGTAGCGATCGTACGGCATGGACTCCACACTAAGCGTATTGTCGCGCCGCAAGAACTCGGAGAACCCAGCATCGTGGTGACCTGCGCATATCAGAAGGAAGCGCTGTACGTC
>NZ_JBXAXW010000356.1:0-231 GCF_056781975.1 Dellaglioa sp. CoH-57-MRSF-19 | reverse complement strand
CACCAGCACGTCGCGGCCGTGGCACATTCCCTTCGCGAGCGCCAACAGCAGAAACGACACGCGGACGCCCAAGAGCAGCACAATCTTGCGCCGCATAGATCAGCCGCGCGTCATGTTCCCAGAGCTGAATCTAGCTCATCAGCCACCGGTTCCGACACGTTCCCTCGCTCTCATCGCTACTAACGCGACGGTCGCTCTGCAAGCTGCGTCCCGTAATAGTTTGTCTGATCC
>NZ_JBXAXW010000355.1:0-231 GCF_056781975.1 Dellaglioa sp. CoH-57-MRSF-19 | reverse complement strand
CGTACAGCGCTTCATACCAGATGAGGCCCGCTGCCTCCGTCGGAAATCTGTAAAGCTCACCGCAGATATAGCCGCTGCCACGGGCCATGATGCGATCTTGGGCCCACTTCAGGCATACGCTTGTCAAACTTGTTGAGCTTCATGACGCCTCCAATGAAAAGAGCCACCAGTTTAACGTGGTGGCTCTTCGGTGTCAACATTTATTTACTGATCAAGTCCCGCAAGTTCATA
>NZ_JBXAXW010000354.1:0-232 GCF_056781975.1 Dellaglioa sp. CoH-57-MRSF-19 | reverse complement strand
ACCATGGCCGAGGCTCGCGCGGCACTCGCACGCCATAATCCGCTGTATGCTCAGGCCGTGTCCCGTGCCCGGCAAGTGGAAAACAGTGTGCGTTTCTGGGGCGCACAGTACGCAGAACACGGCGACGAATCGGCCGCGCGCAGTTACAGACAGTCCCTGTTCTACGGCATAGGCGCACTCGAAACGCTCGACGTGCTAGGGCTCGCGGATAACGAAGCCCGCACCCTCATGC
>NZ_JBXAXW010000353.1:0-232 GCF_056781975.1 Dellaglioa sp. CoH-57-MRSF-19 | reverse complement strand
GAGTCATAAACTCCCACCACTCATCCTTCGGATCATACGTATCTGCATGAGGGTTATTCGGGTGTTTTTCGTTGTAGCGTTTGCGCTCAGCAGGAGTCATGTCCTCCCACTTACCCTCGCTGGCCGTGACCATTAGGCGTGCTATTACTTCTGCTTTCATAGTCTTGTCCTTGGTTAAACAAACCGTGTATTTACGAGGGTTAGTTGATCAGGTAGTCGAAAGCCCACGTGG
>NZ_JBXAXW010000352.1:0-232 GCF_056781975.1 Dellaglioa sp. CoH-57-MRSF-19 | reverse complement strand
GAACATTGCTGCGTGGCAAATCAGGCCCACGGCGACACCGATGACGAGCGCGGACTGCCACCCTGAATTGAGCAGCGGGAAGAACGAGAAAGTCCATAGCGCGGCTGCAGCGATTCCGGCACCGTATACGGCGCGACGGCCGAGGCGGTCCGACAGGGCACCGAAGTATGGTACCGCGACAGCGTTTAATGCTGCGCCGATCCAGACGGCAATAAGCGCCGCAGTTCTACCC
>NZ_JBXAXW010000351.1:0-233 GCF_056781975.1 Dellaglioa sp. CoH-57-MRSF-19 | reverse complement strand
ACAGCATTGTGTGCCGCATAAATCAGGATCGCCGTCGACGCGGCCGCCGCCGTCGCCATGCCCTGTACCTCGAACAGCTGCGTGGCCCGCAAGATCAGCAGCGTCGTCGCCAGATTCCCGCACTCGAACAACACGACCGGCAGCAACGGCCGGCCCAGCCCGGCCATACGCAATCCTGTCAGGTTGAACCGGACCCGCTCCCGGACACCGTCGCCGTGACGGCGGGCCTCTCT
>NZ_JBXAXW010000350.1:0-234 GCF_056781975.1 Dellaglioa sp. CoH-57-MRSF-19 | reverse complement strand
GTGTGGGGGCAGCTTTCCTGTAGAAGTCGCAGGCGTGTGCGCAGCCGTTCCTGTGCCTGCTGGATGCTGTCCAGCTCATCTCGATAGATATTGCTCACCAGTCGCTCCCGCTGCTGCTCGACCCGCAGTCGAACGAAGAACTGGAGGACGAATCGTAGCTGCTTGAACTCGAATCCGAGTACGACGAATGCGAAGAGCTGGAACACGTGTCCGATACCGAACTCGAACCGGAAT
>NZ_JBXAXW010000349.1:0-234 GCF_056781975.1 Dellaglioa sp. CoH-57-MRSF-19 | reverse complement strand
GGGTTGCGGGCGGCATATTAGCACGAGCCCGATCCTCGTTCAAGAGGCCGAGGAAGTATGCGATGTTCTGATACATCTGGGTGGCATCGATGACGGCCGCGAAACCCAGCTCACCGAGTACCGGGACACGCGCCGGAATCTCCTTCCACTGGACTTCAAAAACCGGTGCGTGTACCAGCCGCGAAAGTTGGTAGGCATCCTCGTTGAAGACCCCGAGTTCGATACCGGGATCAC
>NZ_JBXAXW010000348.1:0-234 GCF_056781975.1 Dellaglioa sp. CoH-57-MRSF-19 | reverse complement strand
GTGCAAAGGATGGTGAACGTATCAGCCCCGTCTTTTACTTCCGAACTCGTTTCGAAGCACTGCAATTTACGTGGCGTTTTTCTGGTGAACTGATCAAGGAGAAAGAGTGATGTTGACCCTGCAACACATCGCAAACCAGCCTGTGGCCGATTTTGACTCTCGTGTCGTGGCCTTTGTTTTCGACCTAGCGCGCTGCGGTATCAACGCCAAGACTATTCACGCGCAGGCACATGC
>NZ_JBXAXW010000347.1:0-234 GCF_056781975.1 Dellaglioa sp. CoH-57-MRSF-19 | reverse complement strand
GAGAGTGGATTCGAACCACCGAACCCGAAGGAGCGGATTTACAGTCCGCCGCGTTTAGCCTCTTCGCTACTCTTCCAATAAATGGCGCAGGACAGAATCGAACTGCCGACACATGGAGCTTCAATCCATTGCTCTACCAACTGAGCTACTGAGCCATTAAACGGTCCTAACCGGATTTGAACCGGTGATCTTCCGCGTGACAGGCGGACGTAATAACCCCTATACCATAGGACC
>NZ_JBXAXW010000346.1:0-235 GCF_056781975.1 Dellaglioa sp. CoH-57-MRSF-19 | reverse complement strand
CTTCTGGAGGTTATATGAACGCAAACGCACGAGGCATTGGCAACGCGATGCGTGCCGTCGAATTCGCGATCACGGATGCAGGCTACGAACACACGACTCCGATTGAAGACGTGACCCGTGATCAGAAGCGTCGAATCAACGAGTTGGCATCTGGCATCTCCAATCTGGCAGTTCCCGCAAACTTCTCGAAGACGCTTGCTCAGGCTCTCCGAGCGCAGGCGACAAAGGGGACGGA
>NZ_JBXAXW010000345.1:0-235 GCF_056781975.1 Dellaglioa sp. CoH-57-MRSF-19 | reverse complement strand
CCGAGTTCGATACCGGGACCACCGATGCTCCATTTGTCGTAGGACCGGTCCCGGCCAACAGTTCCTTCCGAATGGACCTGCCACGGCCCGAAGTTTTCTTCCTCGAAGCCAGTAACTTCCCGCGTAACGGGGCCATTTCGTGTCACCAGATAGACCCGGCCACACACGACGATCATACGGCACTCGGTTCGATGGAAGTGGTAAACGCTGCCATAGCGCACGCGCGGTGTGTCAC
>NZ_JBXAXW010000344.1:0-235 GCF_056781975.1 Dellaglioa sp. CoH-57-MRSF-19 | reverse complement strand
TAATCGGGGTCATCGGCTCACTGAGCCATTAACCGCTGACGCTGAGGAACAGAAAATGACGAACACGAACGCAAGCGCCCCCGTCCGGTGCAAGGGCTATCAATCCGTGTCGTTTGCGCGTGCTGAGGCACCGAGCGACGTAATCGGCTCGTTCTATGCCGTGTACCCGGATGGCCGCGTCTATGAAACGCCGATCACACTCGCGCAGTATCGCACGCACCTGTTTGCGTTCCGG
>NZ_JBXAXW010000343.1:0-235 GCF_056781975.1 Dellaglioa sp. CoH-57-MRSF-19 | reverse complement strand
GTGGATGGGAAGACGCCACGGCTGATGACTTGCATCGATCATCCATCGCTCACTCTCGAGGACAGCCCGGCACTCGAGCGCGCGCGGCTATGGCCGGCGAAATCGCCCGCGATGACCATCGATCCCGCCGCGATCATCGTCGGGCATGTCAAGCTGAGCAAGGAGCGCGGGCTCCAGGCCGCGTTGGTGCGCACGGTAATTTCCGCGCCGGGGCTGATGCGGAAGGGTCTGGAAC
>NZ_JBXAXW010000342.1:0-236 GCF_056781975.1 Dellaglioa sp. CoH-57-MRSF-19 | reverse complement strand
CTTCAACACGACGCCGATCGGCCGCGCCGTGACGGGCACGATGCTCGTCGCCGCGATGAAGGAAGACGGCGTCAACATCTGGGGCGACGGCAGCACGTACAAGGGCAACGACATCGAGCGCTTCTACCGCTACGGCCTGCTCGTGAACCCGGATCTGAAGATCTACAAGCCGTGGCTCGACCAGACGTTCATCGACGAACTCGGCGGCCGCGCCGAAATGTCCGAATTCATGAACC
>NZ_JBXAXW010000341.1:0-236 GCF_056781975.1 Dellaglioa sp. CoH-57-MRSF-19 | reverse complement strand
GCACCAGGATATTCTTGCGCTCCGCTCTGGAACGATATTCGTTTCGGCAGTAGCTCGGCAGAGGCATCGAAAAGGGATGCCGGGTAGCAGGATCGGCGACCTGGGAATCGGACGAAACAACTGTGGCCAGCATCCCATCCGTTCGGTTCACGACGAACACGGGCTTGCCGCGCCATGCGGCGGTGAGGCTTTCTCCCGGCTTGAGCCCCGCGATGTCGACGTCGACCGGTGCACCC
>NZ_JBXAXW010000340.1:0-236 GCF_056781975.1 Dellaglioa sp. CoH-57-MRSF-19 | reverse complement strand
GAGGCTGTCTCCTTATACGGGCGACCGTCTTAACATGGCGGGTACCGATCGGGGATGCTCCTTCGGAGCCGGATGTTACAACACCCATCCATATAGTCTTTTAAGGGCGACCGTCTTAACATGGGAAAGGGGAGGGTTCGGGAGGGCGCAGCCCTTCCGGTGGGATGAGCGCAGCGAATCCCTCACCTGACAATTCAGCAGGGGACGCTGATCACCTGTGGAATGCGTCTCGCTAC
>NZ_JBXAXW010000339.1:0-237 GCF_056781975.1 Dellaglioa sp. CoH-57-MRSF-19 | reverse complement strand
GTACTGAGCGTTAACCTCTATCCACGTACTGGACGATGCCGCAATCGGGAACCACAGCTGACTACCGTACCCACCATCAGTTTGGCGATTTGTCGCGTACTTGTAGTGTGCACTTGCCACGGCCCACTGAGTAGTGGACACTTGTGTCATCAGCGTCGGCTCAGCATCCGCGTTATTCTCATGAACCAAGAGCGCAGGGACAAACGGATTCATCATCTGGTTCGGAGGAATGACATC
>NZ_JBXAXW010000338.1:0-237 GCF_056781975.1 Dellaglioa sp. CoH-57-MRSF-19 | reverse complement strand
ACATCCGTCATGTCTTGTGCCTTAATTGAAGAGAACCTGTGTAATGTTTACGCCAGCGCCAGAGCGCAACGACGTTATCCACTGAACAGTGTCACCCGCGTTGAATGCTACGAAGTCATGGTGACGACGCCCGTAACCAGAACCACCGTTCTTTGTGTTCTCCGATACGATGTTGCCATTGTGGCGTACCGTGGTGGTGTTGGCGTTATCATCGATAACCCACAGATGCATGAAGCC
>NZ_JBXAXW010000337.1:0-238 GCF_056781975.1 Dellaglioa sp. CoH-57-MRSF-19 | reverse complement strand
ATCCACGACAGCCAGCTCGATGCGATCAGCACCCTCGATCGGGTTCAGGGCCGAAACGCGGCGCAGAGTTGCGAGTTTACGCATACACTTTCTCCTTTATCAAACATTGAACGAAATTTCGTCAGTGCGACGACGCTTGCGCGGTTTATCTTCCGCGTCGCCCTTGTTCAGGAACCACTCAGGCACGGCGTCGAGGCTCGGCGGCTCATACTGATCGGTGACACTCGACTTCTTGATC
>NZ_JBXAXW010000336.1:0-238 GCF_056781975.1 Dellaglioa sp. CoH-57-MRSF-19 | reverse complement strand
GTTACACACTGAGCCGCGCGCAATCAAAGGCGCTGAAAGTTCGAGAAGCACGTCGTCAGGCGCGCGAGCAGCGGACGCGAGATCGCGAGCGCAAAAAGGCGCTCACCGTGAAGCTGAGCTTGATTGAGCATAACGGCTACGTTGGTATGGCGTACGACGGACCTATGGACAATCCGATCACGGTGCAGACGCTGCAAGCTGCTGGTTTCCGCGCAGTGCCCGGAGCTACATACGCACA
>NZ_JBXAXW010000335.1:0-239 GCF_056781975.1 Dellaglioa sp. CoH-57-MRSF-19 | reverse complement strand
GGGATGAAGCTAGCAAACGCAGGTGTCCTAACTGACGACAGCTACCAAGCCATATCGCGATGGGTTGGCATGTATTGGTACGGTAAGGGAACGCGGTCATTCATCGACTTCATCAACTACTGCTTGTCATCGTTCTTGGACGTGAAACCAATGTGGACGCAGGACTATGTGCACTTCTACAGAACCGGGGATTCACGTATAGGAACTCCCATATGGCAAGGCGGTACGTGGTACCCGAC
>NZ_JBXAXW010000334.1:0-240 GCF_056781975.1 Dellaglioa sp. CoH-57-MRSF-19 | reverse complement strand
CTTGTATTCGGTCATGCGCCGGAAGGACGTCCGGAATTCCACCTCCGCGCATGCAAAGAAGCGCGACTGAGTCGTGTAATGGGCTTGAACAACTAACCAGTACAACCAGCAAAGCTCAACTCACTGAATTTCTCAATGGAGTTCGGGGGCCAATTGCCGATCAGTCGAGCGTACCATCCGCTCGACTTTCTCTACAACGGCCTGCGCCCCCGCAAGGTAATTCGAAATCGCCTTGTTTAC
>NZ_JBXAXW010000333.1:0-240 GCF_056781975.1 Dellaglioa sp. CoH-57-MRSF-19 | reverse complement strand
CCGATGGCAGCAGCCGTGCGCAGAGTGTCACCCGAGGGTGAGAGCAGGGCGCAAATAGCGGCTACTGACACGACAGAGCCCCAAATCTTCAGCCACTTGATAAATCGCTTTTTGGCCTCTTTGTTACCAGATACGTTCGCGGCCCACACTAGGCTCGCAAAGACCGTGGCCATAATGCATACTCCGACCGCCATCTTAAAGGCGTCGGCCACGTCCGCAAGCCACAGCATCATGAAAAAG
>NZ_JBXAXW010000332.1:0-241 GCF_056781975.1 Dellaglioa sp. CoH-57-MRSF-19 | reverse complement strand
CGTGTCCGCGGCGGCCACGGCGTCCGCCGCCGAGACCGCGACATGTGCGCCGCGGCGGCCGATGGTCTCGGCCGGCTCCGGTGAGCGGTTCCAGACGGTGACGGTGTGGCCGGCGTCGATCACGTGCGGGACGAGCTCGCGGCCCATCCGGCCGAGCCCGAGGAATGCGATGTCCATGCGCCCACTCTCCACCGTGGAGAGCGCGGACGGAACCCGGGAGGCGGGGCGGAAGACCTGAACC
>NZ_JBXAXW010000331.1:0-242 GCF_056781975.1 Dellaglioa sp. CoH-57-MRSF-19 | reverse complement strand
GCTGCTGGTGCTGACCGCACCGCCCATGCTCGACTTCAACACGTCACCTAGCGCGGCCCCAACATTCGATAGAATGGAGCCCGATGTTGGAGATGGTGTTTGCGTAGAACCTGGACCAACGATAGGTAGTTGGCAGTACCAAGAATATGCCATCATCGGGTCCGTTCGGTTCATAGCTCCAAACAGATTGTCGCCTTCGATGATGCCGCCGTTGCTGCTGACTTCCCCGAGAGTACCGGGAC
>NZ_JBXAXW010000330.1:0-242 GCF_056781975.1 Dellaglioa sp. CoH-57-MRSF-19 | reverse complement strand
GCTAACCTGCGTCTCGATATCTATTCGGACTCTTCCAACCAAGCATTCAAGTACCTACAGGCGTGGAACAATACGATTCTCACGCCATTTGGTGCCACGGCAGCTGCCACGATGGGCGGTGGTTGGGGACGCCCGTCGGACTACAAGAAGCCAATCTTCGTGTATCTGTTGGACGTGACTAACTCCGTGGTTGCCGTCATTGAATATGTTGAGTGTTGGCCCATGACGGTCGAGCAATATAC
>NZ_JBXAXW010000329.1:0-243 GCF_056781975.1 Dellaglioa sp. CoH-57-MRSF-19 | reverse complement strand
CGGGTATGGGTGGCAGTATGGGCAGCATAGGAGGGGGTCCCTCGATGTCGGTCAATGGCTTCTGGTCGTCGAACTACCAGTACATGATGACCGGTATTCTCCCAGCAGACCCGAGTCTGATTGACACCAGCACGCTCAAGCTGTTCTATCGCGACATGTATCTGTTCGATAGCACTGCGGGCTCTGCCGTGGACATTCAGTCGAGCTTTCCGTTCTCCGACTGGGAGCTACGCGGTCTGACCG
>NZ_JBXAXW010000328.1:0-243 GCF_056781975.1 Dellaglioa sp. CoH-57-MRSF-19 | reverse complement strand
ATGCTGAACAGTGCAAACTCGGGGTCAACCATCCGTACGTGTATGTAACGGTTCGCTGCGGCCCCATGAAGAGTGTGAGCGACGATGTGTGGCACGTGGATGGCTTCTCGATGCGTGTACCACACGTGACGGAACAGAATTACATCTGGTCGGATCACACGCCAACCGAAATCCTGAAACAAAACTTTGCATTTCCGTCCGATTTCCATCCGATGGTGTACAACATTCACCAGTTCTTTCAGG
>NZ_JBXAXW010000327.1:0-243 GCF_056781975.1 Dellaglioa sp. CoH-57-MRSF-19 | reverse complement strand
CGAAGGACGCCACCCTCTTGATTGATGTGTCCGATCAGCTCATTCGTGCGGATCGCATTGAACGCATCCGCGATGCGCGGCTTGCGTGCGCCACTATGACCTATATCTTCGAAGAGGAATCGTTGACGAAGGCTCATATCAATCAAGGCATCGTGATTCCTTATATGCCGACGTGGCGTCGAGACGAAGTGAACGAAACTTATACGAAGCTTCGCGATCAGGAACCCGGCGCAATCAAAAACG
>NZ_JBXAXW010000326.1:0-244 GCF_056781975.1 Dellaglioa sp. CoH-57-MRSF-19 | reverse complement strand
CTTTAAACAGAACATCGCAGAGAATATCGATCGACAGGCGCTGGTCATGATCGCAGACTGGCTCGGGGACATGAATGTGTACAACCGAAGCGAAGCCCTGAAGTACGGAATTCCGCTGGAAGAGGTTCTGCACTGTATTATGGGCTCGAACTTCACGAAGCTGAACCCGGACGGTTCAGTCACGAAGGACGCGAACGGGAAAGTTCAGAAGGGTCCGAACTTCCGGCCGCCTGAAGAGCATATC
>NZ_JBXAXW010000325.1:0-244 GCF_056781975.1 Dellaglioa sp. CoH-57-MRSF-19 | reverse complement strand
GAAGTTCGATACAGCCCGGGTGCGGACGATTGGGGTGATCCTATTCCGCGTGCTGCCGGTGAACACCTCGGCATCTGGATCAACGAGTATCCGGTGCTGCGTATGACTCCGCACGGTTTCTGGTTTCTAGATCATTACGAGGACCGTGAACGGTTCGTGAATCTGTCGTGGACGAAGCAGTACGCGCATCGCACCAAGGAAGCCGCACGCGACGCGTTCATAGAGCGCAAGCGCAAACAGATTC
>NZ_JBXAXW010000324.1:0-245 GCF_056781975.1 Dellaglioa sp. CoH-57-MRSF-19 | reverse complement strand
ATTGGCGACAACGTAAGGCACCCATTCCGGGCTGGGCGGCCGGATTCATGCCGCGCGCCCGTGTTGGTATCGATGCGTGCGTGAATCAGCACGCGGAACCGAAACCGCGACGCGCGGACGGCGTGCACGCGTGTGATAACCTGTTGGCTATCATCCGTTCGCACCGAAAGCATATCGCGCGCACGCATCGCGGCGACTCCAATGCAGAGTTCCGCGTATCCGCGCTCGCTTGCTATCTCGAAGGC
>NZ_JBXAXW010000323.1:0-245 GCF_056781975.1 Dellaglioa sp. CoH-57-MRSF-19 | reverse complement strand
GAGAAGGACTGGGTGTACTGTATCCTTCACGAACTTTCGCACCACCTGCATTTCGAGTTCTTGTCGGGCTCCAAGCTGGAAGGTTCGTGGGTGCGGCTCTATAACAAGAGCATCAAGGTCACGACCGTTAAAAAGGAAGACAGTCAGCGACTACTCGATGATCTGCTGGGGCAGGAATCGCGCCCCTCGGACTTCCGTGGCCAGCTCGGTGAGGATGATGCGGAAGCCTTCAAGTGGATTCTGAA
>NZ_JBXAXW010000322.1:0-245 GCF_056781975.1 Dellaglioa sp. CoH-57-MRSF-19 | reverse complement strand
AATAACACCAAAATACGTGTTTTTCTACTGTTGAAACAATTTCCATTATATTTCACTGGAATCGATGTTAAAAAGCCCCGCCTGAGGGGTATGTACAGGAAGGGCTTTTAGAGGGTGTTTCCGTTGAAATATAATGGAAAAAGTTGAGGTCTATCCGGGTACATTGGTCCACAGCCGCTCCCCACATCCGGGGCAGTAGTTGAGGGGTAGCCGGGCGCTCACGGTCGGCGCGTCCATGTAAATCT
>NZ_JBXAXW010000321.1:0-246 GCF_056781975.1 Dellaglioa sp. CoH-57-MRSF-19 | reverse complement strand
CGTGGAGGCTTCGAAAACAAAAGGTCGCATCAATCGTATTGATGCCACACGCCACCGTCGTTCATCGCGTACTCAAACATTTTCCGCATCGAAGTAAACCAAGCGTAGAAGCCGCGTTTTTCAATCTCCTGCGCATATTCGTCCCAAGCAGAAAAATCAGCAGCCAGCTTTGCCGAGGTGACCGGCCCGATAGTCCCGAATTGACCCGGATGGCGAAACAACTCACGGAACGGGCCTGTGCCGTCC
>NZ_JBXAXW010000320.1:0-246 GCF_056781975.1 Dellaglioa sp. CoH-57-MRSF-19 | reverse complement strand
GAGCAAGAAGAACTGATAGTAGTAATTAAAAGTTGACAAGAAAGGGCCTCCACGTTAAACTGGGGGCTCTTTCACATTTAGGAGCCTGAGATGACGCCGAAGAAAATCAATCTGCTGGAAGCGGCACGCAACGTGATCCGGGATGATCCGCACTGGGTGGACGCCGAGAAGCTGGCGTATGAACTCGATCTGGACAACGTGTACTGGGCGGGTGACATTCCGGGTTTTGATGAACGTGTCAAGGGC
>NZ_JBXAXW010000319.1:0-246 GCF_056781975.1 Dellaglioa sp. CoH-57-MRSF-19 | reverse complement strand
CCCTGATGGACGAAATTCTCAACATCATCGACTCGAACTTCGCGATCTATACGGCTGGCGATGCAACGCGCTTGTCCGTGCACGCGAAGATTCGTGCGGCCTTCGAAAAGGTGGCATAAATGCAATACACTGTGCTAAATGCGGTAAATCGTGACAATCTGATTGAATTGGTAAACGAATTTATCAAGGTTGGTGGCTGGGAACCGTTGGGCGGTATAGGGTACAGCTCGAACGCCGGTTTCATTC
>NZ_JBXAXW010000318.1:0-246 GCF_056781975.1 Dellaglioa sp. CoH-57-MRSF-19 | reverse complement strand
GGTGTATCCGTCCAGTTTATTAGGTCTGGAGAGGTGCTGATGTTTGTAGCGGCTGTTCGACGGAATCCCCAATAGCGTGTTCCGTCGAAGCCGCATCCTATACCATAGCTCGCGCTGACGTAATACGGAACGTTGCTATTGAGCTTGGCACCAAATCCGAGCGTAATACCACCCGCATTCCATGCTTGCTGAACAGTGTACCCCGTATTGTAGTATCCCCACGTCTGGTCCGCTGCTGCTCCCCAC
>NZ_JBXAXW010000317.1:0-247 GCF_056781975.1 Dellaglioa sp. CoH-57-MRSF-19 | reverse complement strand
GAATCGGCGATCTGTCGAGGAAGCGTAGGAAGTGTGTCTGGGCCTCGGTCCGAACTCGATTCTGGGCACACAGGGCGAGCATGGCAGTCAGGCGATTCCTTAAAGTTCTCGGCCAACGCTCACAGCCCGACTCGAACGCCAGGTGCAGCTCGATACCTACAAGCGAACTGCGGCGCGTGGTCAGATGCTCAGTTCGACAATTCTGAGCGAGCATCACTGGACCCGCTCGAGGCGCGATCAAGGGCTC
>NZ_JBXAXW010000316.1:0-247 GCF_056781975.1 Dellaglioa sp. CoH-57-MRSF-19 | reverse complement strand
AACCGAGTTCCTGCGCAAGGAAAAAGTGGTCGGCGCGTACCTGGAATTCCGCGGCGAAGGCGCGGCGAGCCTCACGCTCGGCGATCGCGCGACGATCTCGAACATGGCGCCCGAATACGGCGCGACCGCCGCGATGTTCTTCATCGACGGCCAGACGATCGACTACCTGCGCCTCACCGGCCGCAGCGACGAGCAGGTGAAGCTGGTCGAGACCTACGCGAAGGCAGCGGGCCTGTGGGCCGATACG
>NZ_JBXAXW010000315.1:0-248 GCF_056781975.1 Dellaglioa sp. CoH-57-MRSF-19 | reverse complement strand
GTGTCGCGGCAGTGTTGAGCCCCGGCACCGTAAATCCCTGCCGGAGGATCACCCCACCGCCGAGGAAGCCAACGCCGGAGACCACAGACGCCGCGATCTGAAGAGGTGCTTGCGGGGTGCCGACTTGAATCCCGAACAAAACGAAGGACGCCGCACTAAGCGCGACCAGAGCCTGCGTTCTTAACCCTGCCGTACGGGAACGGTACTGGCGTTCCAGTCCGATAAGCATCCCGCAGCCCGCTGCCAAC
>NZ_JBXAXW010000314.1:0-248 GCF_056781975.1 Dellaglioa sp. CoH-57-MRSF-19 | reverse complement strand
AACGAAAAACCGCGCACGGGGCCGGGTGTTGCGGTATGGCCGCTTTACTGCTGTTGGTTCAAACCGAGAAGTTCGGCGGTTTCAGGAGAAAACGCCGGCTCCACTTCGACTGCCGGGACTTCAGGTTCTTCGATCTTGAACAGCCCTGCATCATCGATGGCCGCAAACACGTTGGTATCGCAACGCGGGCGGCCTGCGCGCAAGACAGCGGCAACAACCGCCTCATCCTGAGCGAGTACCTGTGCTTC
>NZ_JBXAXW010000313.1:0-249 GCF_056781975.1 Dellaglioa sp. CoH-57-MRSF-19 | reverse complement strand
AGTGGCGGGATTGCGGCCCTAGAAGCCCTGATCAGCGATCTTGGGCTCGACGACAGGCAGATGCAAAACCAATTGGGCTCACTATGAGAACGGTGCACATTTCCCAGTTCCGGAACAACGCCGAGTACCCGATCGCCGTTCACCGGGTCCATCACCATACGCCGCTTGAGCCCGGATTCTACAGGGCATCGGTCTCGCTCGGCTCGTTCCAACATCAATGGACTGATGTGGTGGGTACCGCGTACTTCA
>NZ_JBXAXW010000312.1:0-249 GCF_056781975.1 Dellaglioa sp. CoH-57-MRSF-19 | reverse complement strand
ATTTGCATCTGGCGATCGGCGTAGCCATGGTCGATGCGACGCAAAACCCGGGAGAGCCTTGGGAACTTAAGGTCAACGAGCCGACTCTTGATGAGTATGTACGTCAAGCAGCGCAGCCCTCATTCATGAACTTCTTGCAGGCGCGTGCGTGCAAGATCAATCCGTATTCACTGCGCAAAGAAATGCAGAAAATGGCGGTGGCGTATCTGGCTGGTGGCATCAGCCTTCTGGCGCTGCGCCGTGCCTACA
>NZ_JBXAXW010000311.1:0-249 GCF_056781975.1 Dellaglioa sp. CoH-57-MRSF-19 | reverse complement strand
AAAGAACTCGAAGAGCTGAAGGGCCAGCACGCCGTGTACACCCGACGACTGGTTGACGCGATGGGCGGCGAAGAGGCATACTTCGCATCGTCCGATGGTTTCATCAAGGTAGTCGAATTCGACTACGAGGCTGATCCTGAGGACCAAGACGATCTCGACATTCCGGCTATGATCGCGATGATACGCGCAGCTCGTCGTCGAGTTCCACTCAAACAGGGTGTGAAAGTGGTTGTCCGCTACGCCCTGAAC
>NZ_JBXAXW010000310.1:0-250 GCF_056781975.1 Dellaglioa sp. CoH-57-MRSF-19 | reverse complement strand
CCTCTATTATACGCCTGTGTACGTGCCTTCGTCGAGCCTTAGTACACTCGTGTTTACCGAGAACACCCCGCCCGCAACTGACAGGCCGGTGCCGGCTTGCGCCAGACCCAACGCCGACGAAGAGGCGACAGGTAGGTTAGCGGTCGGCACAGTCGATACCCATGCTGGAGCACCTGAACCGTTAGTAGTATGAACCAAGTTGTTCCCAGCACCCGAACCCATCTGTGCGGCACTAAGCGTGGCCACCCAT
>NZ_JBXAXW010000309.1:0-250 GCF_056781975.1 Dellaglioa sp. CoH-57-MRSF-19 | reverse complement strand
TCTATCTGGTGAGCAACGATAATCATTGCACGGTCACCACGCTTCTCAAATAACTCAACATTACATTTTTGCTGAAATCGATGATCCCCAACCGACATACCCTCATCAATCAGAAAGCAATCGAATTCAATAGACATTGATATTGCAAACGCCAATCGCGACGCCATACCAGACGAATACGATTTAAACGGCTCATTCAAATACGCCCCGAGCTCAGCAAAATCCTCAACCAGCGCAAGCGTTTTTTGAT
>NZ_JBXAXW010000308.1:0-250 GCF_056781975.1 Dellaglioa sp. CoH-57-MRSF-19 | reverse complement strand
GGCCATGCCCGGGTGATCCTGGTCGGAGTTGAGGGCGGCCACCCTGACACCGTTCTGCTCAGCGCTGCTGAGCCTGCCCGCGATCTCGGCTGCGAGCTGGTGTGCGCGCATGTCGATCTCGGCCGATACACGGTCGAGGAGAACCCTGACGGCTCCGTCCACTCCCTGCCCATCGACCCCGATCTCCCTGAGCTGGATGACGACGGTTTTGACCCGCAGCTGGCTGCCCAGATCGACCGGGTTTTGGCCC
>NZ_JBXAXW010000307.1:0-251 GCF_056781975.1 Dellaglioa sp. CoH-57-MRSF-19 | reverse complement strand
GGTTTGGAGGGACCCAACATTCGTCGCGTGTTAGCCAGCTGTCATACGAACACTCCAAAAGAGAAATTCTACCAACTGATGGAACTGGTTAGTCGTGAACATCCTAAAGCAACGATCGGTTACTTTACAGCAGATGCTCCTAAATTAGCAGAGCAAATGCTGGAAGATGGTATTGTAGTACGTACAACGGAGTGGTAAACTATGACCATTAAGATCTGGTCTTATGACATCGATGATGAAGAGATGCGTAA
>NZ_JBXAXW010000306.1:0-251 GCF_056781975.1 Dellaglioa sp. CoH-57-MRSF-19 | reverse complement strand
ACGCTTGTCGGTGACGAGAACATCGCAAAGACCCTAATCAAGCTTGCGCCTGAAGTTTCGCATGCGGAACTGCGTGAGACCGTCAACGCCATCAACGGTGCATTTGATGCAGGCTATTCGCGGGGCGAAAAACTCGGTGGCCTCAACATCGTGTCCGTTCTCCCGCAGCCAACCATCGACAACATCCTGCTGGTTCTGCGCAACGGCAAGAAGGGCAGTTTCGAGCTGCGCGTTGTGTCGCTGACGGAACA
>NZ_JBXAXW010000305.1:0-251 GCF_056781975.1 Dellaglioa sp. CoH-57-MRSF-19 | reverse complement strand
CAAGTGGAACATTCCTGCTGTGTCCGATGTTCGCGCGGTAGTCATGCGCGGTAACTCGAATCGTTACCAAAACATTCAGGGGTCCTTCAAGACTTCTAGCTCTTCTGGGGTAACTCAGATGACGACAGCAAATGGGCCGTCGCGTTATATCGCGGTGGCAGAAACAGATGGGACGAATCCTTGGACAACAGCGAGTTTGACTGCCGGGGAATTCGGCCAAACTTCGCGTTAATGGAGCACATATGAGCCTC
>NZ_JBXAXW010000304.1:0-251 GCF_056781975.1 Dellaglioa sp. CoH-57-MRSF-19 | reverse complement strand
ATACACAGTCCTTCATCTTAAATTACAGAGAGCGCTATTGTCAATGAGGGTGAACTTTTTGGAGAAGGCATAAAACTTCACCGTAGGGGTTGAACTTTTTACTCATGTATAAAACTTCACCTTATGGGGGTGAACTTTTTGGAGAAGGCATAAAACTTCACCGTAGGGGTTGAACTTTTTGTGGGCCTCATAAAACTTCACCCTAGGGAGGGTGAGATTTTTAGGCAATCCCTAAAACTTCACCGTTGAAG
>NZ_JBXAXW010000303.1:0-251 GCF_056781975.1 Dellaglioa sp. CoH-57-MRSF-19 | reverse complement strand
GATGCTGGGTGGAAAGGCTCGCTTCTTCACCGGTGACATGGAAGTCGAACAGGAGGCACTCAAGCAAATCACGAATATCTCGAACCTGCCGATCTTGGCGGGTCCCGTTGCAATCATGCCGGATGTGCACGCAGGCATGGGCGCGACGGTCGGTTCCGTGATCCCGCTGAACGCAGCAGTTATTCCAGCAGCGGTCGGCGTCGATATCGGGTGTGGCATGGTGGCGGTTAAGACCAGCCTCAAGGCCAACC
>NZ_JBXAXW010000302.1:0-252 GCF_056781975.1 Dellaglioa sp. CoH-57-MRSF-19 | reverse complement strand
CAACTGACGGCACTCGTGCCAAGGTGACGGGTGCGTGTCTGTATACTGGACCTCGGGGAGCGGACAAATGAGTGTGGCACAAAACACGGCTTCAGGCATCATCAAAAGTGTCCTGATTCAGCTCGAACAACGGCTCGATATTAAGGTCCTGATGGCGGCCGAGGCCGGGTCTCGTGCGTGGGGCTTCGCGTCGCCGGATTCGGATTACGACGTTCGCTTCATCTACTGCCGCCCTGTCGATCGGTATCTGAC
>NZ_JBXAXW010000301.1:0-252 GCF_056781975.1 Dellaglioa sp. CoH-57-MRSF-19 | reverse complement strand
ATAGCAGATAGGGGCTATGCGACAGCCGCTTCATATATGGAGATGGCAGTACCCAGCACAGGCGTTCTGCGCTACAAGGACGTTATCACGCTGCCGCCGCCACAGCCCTCACAGCGCCTTGTGCTCGGTCAGTTTATGTCCGGAGTGTTTACCGCTATGGACTATAGGCCCATAGCCCGGTCCGGCATGAACAACAAGATGACTGGCTATCAGAATAGTAGGTATTCCCAATCGTTGATCACTGACGTTCCG
>NZ_JBXAXW010000300.1:0-253 GCF_056781975.1 Dellaglioa sp. CoH-57-MRSF-19 | reverse complement strand
ATTGAGTCCCTGGTCGAGACGATTCGGTCCACACTTGACCAAGTTCTTGCGGAAAGCGACGTCTAAGGTTGGTTGAGGCTGAGAGTGCGGAAGCGATCGCTGATTGGATCTAGTCAAGCGTCATCGTGAGTTCGGGCGGTCATTGCGGAATTGACAAGCTGATCAGATTGGCGGCTTCGGAACTCTGCGTTGAAGAGGCGCGAGTCAGTGCCGGGTTGAGGGTGATGATTGGGCGCGAGCGCATATTGGGCCC
>NZ_JBXAXW010000299.1:0-254 GCF_056781975.1 Dellaglioa sp. CoH-57-MRSF-19 | reverse complement strand
GTGTAGTAGTCGCCCAGCTCGCGGCCGGTCTCCCGCTTGGCGTCGCCGCTGACGGTCTCGCTGGTGTAGTACGCATACCCGTCTCCCGCGGAGAGGATATGCATGGTCATCATGCAGGCAGACTACCTCACTGATCCAAGATGCCAGAGGTGTGACGACATCTGGAGAGAAGAATGAGCGGAGGAAGTGGGCCGGGAGTGTAACGGACGCGTTGGGTGGATGGAGACCGTGAGAGCAGAGTGCGGAGTGAGGAA
>NZ_JBXAXW010000298.1:0-254 GCF_056781975.1 Dellaglioa sp. CoH-57-MRSF-19 | reverse complement strand
CGTGGATACGGCGCTCTCTGAACTGAAGGGGCGCGCAGTCCACACCGAATTCGGTGAGGGCGAGATCGTGCGGTGCGGTACTGCCGCGAAACACGTGACAGTGCGGCTCAGTAACGGATTCACGGTGAAGGCCCGTAAGTCTTCAACGTTCTTGCTGGAAAAAGAACCTGAGGGCCCGCTACGCCGCAAGATCGCGGATATCATTGGGCTCAAGGTAACGCCTATCAAGGACGTTCAGGCTGCTGGTTACACAC
>NZ_JBXAXW010000297.1:0-255 GCF_056781975.1 Dellaglioa sp. CoH-57-MRSF-19 | reverse complement strand
ACCGTAACCTACCCAATGACGACGATTGACCCATGCGTCGAGAACGCCAGAGCCGTCAACTTCACGCTTCCAGCCGCTTGTGTACTGTTCGAAATAACGAATGGTCATGAAGTATCCTTTACTTGTATACACGAGTCACGGTGGGACGCTCGCGGCGTGCGCGTTCAGCCCGTGCCCAGAACTCGTGTTGTTGGGGATGGTGCTCGTCTTCCACGATTTCTGCATCGACGATTTCCACGTCGCTAGTCTGCATCC
>NZ_JBXAXW010000296.1:0-255 GCF_056781975.1 Dellaglioa sp. CoH-57-MRSF-19 | reverse complement strand
CGAATTCCAGCTGCAAGTCCAGAACCCTGTCGAGAAGGTTATGGTACTTCTTTTCGTAGTCAGTCGTCATGCAAAATCTCCTTTTCACGAAACCACGGATGCGCGAGTATCAGGACGATGACTGCGCAGTAGGCATACGGTGCCCACGATGGGCCATGGCCTGCCCACGAGAAACCGAAAGCTGCTGATACAGATAGCAAAAGCAGGAGCATAATCGGAACTTGCATTTCAGTCAAGCCTCTCGTTGTTCAGGGC
>NZ_JBXAXW010000295.1:0-255 GCF_056781975.1 Dellaglioa sp. CoH-57-MRSF-19 | reverse complement strand
CGCCACATCCGGTACACCCCAATCTGACGGTGCAGGTCTCGTCGTGGGAACGAATGAGCACGCTCGTGAAGCAGGAAGAGCTGAAGCTTCATCCGGATGGAATTTTTGCTTGCTATGATGTGGCGTAACGTGTATGATGCGTGCGTCTAACATACAGGAGCAGTAAATGTACATCGAGGAACGCGCACGTAAGCTGGTTGATTTGGGGATTTACGCAAAAGCGAACCAAGAGCTGAATTCATATCCGGTGGACGG
>NZ_JBXAXW010000294.1:0-256 GCF_056781975.1 Dellaglioa sp. CoH-57-MRSF-19 | reverse complement strand
CCTTAGGCGTCATGCCCAACGGGTAATAAACGCTCATGATCATCTCCTTGAAAGTTGGTGTGACTATTATACATGAAGCAATTACGTTTGCAATAGGCGCAAAAAAGCCCGGACTGGCCGGGCTTTTAGGGGCATTACGAGTCGGTGCCGATTACAGCGGGGCAGCGCCCGTCGGGAACGGATACGGCGATGCCGGGATCGGTGCGACCTTGCTGGCCTGCTCCGGGACCGAGCGTGCTGCCGGTGCCTTCGTGGC
>NZ_JBXAXW010000293.1:0-258 GCF_056781975.1 Dellaglioa sp. CoH-57-MRSF-19 | reverse complement strand
GCTGACGCAACCGCCGGCGGGTGACGTCGCTCATGATGTCGCCGTGGACGAAGTCCCACAGGATTCGAACCTCCTCGGAGCTCAACTGAGCCTCGGCCCTCCGGCCCAGGGGTCGGTCGTACCGTTCGTCGCCCTCCACCGGCTCAGGCACGCGCACGTCCCACGGGTGCGCGGAACACGATCGACGCGGCGAACGACAGGACCATCCAGGCGGCTGCGTACAGGAACCCGGCCGCCGGCGACACCGTCGTGTAGAGG
>NZ_JBXAXW010000292.1:0-258 GCF_056781975.1 Dellaglioa sp. CoH-57-MRSF-19 | reverse complement strand
GCGCGCAGCTCACTCGCGCAGTCCACCGCCGCCTGAACGCGGCCGGCGAACAGGTGGGCGTACATCTTCTGAGTGAGCGCCACCCTCAGCTCGCTGAGCGCGCCGGTCTCCCGGCACTGGGCGACGAACCGGTCGGTCAGCGCATCCCACTGCCGGTAGTCCCAGACGCCCATCGTCGCGAACCCGAGCAGCGAGAGCCATCGCGGATCCGAGGCGTGCCCGGTCGGGCACCCGATCGTCCGCAGCGTCCTGATGAAC
>NZ_JBXAXW010000291.1:0-259 GCF_056781975.1 Dellaglioa sp. CoH-57-MRSF-19 | reverse complement strand
GTGATGACCGCAGTGCTCGCTGGCTTCAGCATCATCGGCGTAGCGCTTCCTGTACTCCCTTTGTATGTGAACAACGATCTCGGCTTCGGGCCGTTCATGATCGGGCTCGTGGCGGGAGCTCAGTTCGCCGCAGCGCTTGTCTCACGCATTTGGGCAGGATCCTTTTCCGACAGGCGCGGTGCCAAACGTGGCGTGCTCGCAGGCCTTGTCGCTGCTGCTGCCGCGGGCCTCCTGTATCTGCTCTCGCTCGCTTTCCAGA
>NZ_JBXAXW010000290.1:0-259 GCF_056781975.1 Dellaglioa sp. CoH-57-MRSF-19 | reverse complement strand
ATGTTTTCGTCCGCAGCGCTACGGGCTCAGCCTCAGCCGGCAGGACACGGAGACGATCCGGCGAACGTTCAGCGACTGCCGGTAGCCCCGTCCCGGATCGTGTCCCCCCGAGGATCAGTCCCGTCATCTCGAAGGCCGTGCACCTCAGTGAAGTACTGCCAGCACGCGCCCGCAAGAGCCGGCGCGTCCAGAATCGGAGCCACCGCCGCGACCGCGTCGGTCAATGCTCTCCGGGACCGCTCGAGTTCGACAGTGAAAT
>NZ_JBXAXW010000289.1:0-259 GCF_056781975.1 Dellaglioa sp. CoH-57-MRSF-19 | reverse complement strand
CTCATGTTCCCTCCGTTGTGTAGTCAATGCGCGCAGTGTACGCCGCTATTTACTCGTCGTCAACTCCAAAATCACATTCGTCAAATGCCTCGTCCTCCCACTTAGCTTCTTCGAAGTGATTACGCCACATGAAGAATCGCGGATCATCCTTGTTGTAGGGATTGCGCGATGCCCCGTCCATTCCGCGCTCGCGCCACGCGCGTCTTGCTTGTTCCCGCATCGTCATTTCTTTTTCGCTTCCTGCTTCTTGATCCAACGA
>NZ_JBXAXW010000288.1:0-260 GCF_056781975.1 Dellaglioa sp. CoH-57-MRSF-19 | reverse complement strand
GGCATGCACCGTAGAACTTCCGAAGTTTCGCTATCTGGACGACGCGACGCGCTATCTGGCACGCGTGCGCGACGATGTGGACGAAACAGAAAACCTGATCCGCGTTCAGCAGAAGGCACTGGCCTATTTGATGAAGCCAAAGGATAGTGTGGTGGCCGCTCTCAACAAAGGGACAGGCACCACAATCCGGAAGATGGTGGTTCCGAATGTGGCTAAGCTTGAACCGCAGTATGGGTTGGCCGAAGAGCTATACGACCGAT
>NZ_JBXAXW010000287.1:0-261 GCF_056781975.1 Dellaglioa sp. CoH-57-MRSF-19 | reverse complement strand
GGCGCTCGCCTCCGGCGCCTTGGCCACCGCGCTCATCCTCACCGGCTGCTCGGGCACTCCGACAGCCGGTCACTCCGACATGGACATGGGTATGGGCAGCTCCTCCACGAGCCGCGCGACCAGTGAGCATAACGACGCCGACGTGTCGTTCGCGCAGAACATGGTCATGCATCACCAGCAAGCCATCGAGATGTCCGACATGGTCCTCAACAAGAGCGACGTGAATCCAAAGGTCACCGAGCTCGCGCAGAAGATCAAGGA
>NZ_JBXAXW010000286.1:0-261 GCF_056781975.1 Dellaglioa sp. CoH-57-MRSF-19 | reverse complement strand
ATGCGGCATCTTCCTCCGCTGCCGGGCTCCGAAGTGGCTCGTTAGCTTCGGCAAGGCTGACCCAGCTACATCCTTGTGGGTCCCGCAGGTGTTGGATCGGATGCAGCGTCTGCGGCATTTCGAATGGGCATGAGTACTCCCACCACTCGGAGCCATCATACTCACCCCGATGCATGGATTGTCCGTCGTTAAACACGATTTCGATATCACTCACAACCTCTTGCCCACCATAACCAGAATCGTATGCGAAGTCGGCAATGG
>NZ_JBXAXW010000285.1:0-261 GCF_056781975.1 Dellaglioa sp. CoH-57-MRSF-19 | reverse complement strand
AAGCGGCGCATGAGCGTGTCGAATTCCTCGGTCGTCTTCACGTAACGTGGCTCCGACTTCGAGCCCGCTAGATTGTGCGGATTGCGCCCAAGCACCAGATTCGCAAAATGACGGCACCAGAAACCTAGAAGGTTGGCCAGCTCACCTTGCTTGTCCAGAAGCTTGAAAAAGTCGAGGGTGGAGACGACACGAATCTGTTCGTCACCAACCTTCATCTTATGGACCCACCCGCGCTTGTACTGTGGGTGTTGCACTTGTGGA
>NZ_JBXAXW010000284.1:0-263 GCF_056781975.1 Dellaglioa sp. CoH-57-MRSF-19 | reverse complement strand
CATGATCGAGGGCAATCGCCGGTTGGCTGTTATTCAGGCTGCACTGAAGGCAAATCTTCAGGAGCTTGATCGTTTGACCAAGCGCCAGTAATTCGGCATTTCGTAGTAAATAGTACCGTGGGCAGGAGCCCGCGTTTTACAATGTTCAGCAACAGGAGTTGCAAAATGGAAAAGCAAGTCAAGAAGCTCGCAGTATTCATCGGTCGTTTCCGCCCATTTCACGTCGGTCACCAGCAGGTAATCGATGCTGCGATCATGCAGGC
>NZ_JBXAXW010000283.1:0-264 GCF_056781975.1 Dellaglioa sp. CoH-57-MRSF-19 | reverse complement strand
GAATCGTTCCGTGCTCGGCTTCTATGCGATCGAGGGCGGCGTTGATGAACGTGCGAAATTCTTGCGTATCCATCAGTCCCATTCCTCGTTAGACGCCTGCTCGTGCGCCGCCAAGTACACCTCACGACGCTGGTCGAGAGTCATCGTCGGCCACAGATCAACCATATCGTCTGACACATACCTACGCCAATCGTGGACACGGATTCCACCGTCCCATTCCCATGACGGGTTGACGTAGTTTTCCATCTTCGTATCCCATTTGTC
>NZ_JBXAXW010000282.1:0-265 GCF_056781975.1 Dellaglioa sp. CoH-57-MRSF-19 | reverse complement strand
GGCAACCGCTGATGCTAAAGACCCGCTTCGGCGGGTTTTTCTTTTTGCGCAATTTAATAACAATCGATCAAAGGAGAATCGGATGGAAGCGCCATATCGTCTTCTGACGGATATTCGCGACACAGAGTGGTTGCCGAGTATCGTCAGTGACCCGAATTACTGGGGGAAGGTGTGTGCCGGATGTCTCATCATGGCAGAGGACACCGGCCGGTTCCTGATGCCACTGCGTAGTCCCGGCGTCACGAATCCTGATTGTTGGGGTACG
>NZ_JBXAXW010000281.1:0-265 GCF_056781975.1 Dellaglioa sp. CoH-57-MRSF-19 | reverse complement strand
CGACGTGCGTATGAACAGGACCGAGCACCGTTGGACTTGGCACCGATCGTGGCCCATGCTAGTATCTGGGACTTTTACAAGTACATCGGCTGGGACTACAGGAGGAAGCGTTTTGAAAGAAACGAAGCAAAAGGCGAAGCGTACGCTTAACCGCTCGGGCCGCGCATGGAACCAGATTTGGGATAAACCACATCTGGTACGCGAGACGCATATCGTTCAAGGCCTCAACGAGGATGAGTTCGAGACTATCACGGGTTGGGCCGTC
>NZ_JBXAXW010000280.1:0-267 GCF_056781975.1 Dellaglioa sp. CoH-57-MRSF-19 | reverse complement strand
GCAGCCAGAAGATCGGTTGCGGGAATCGCAAACTGGCCGGCTTGCGCCTGAACGTGCAGCAACTTAGCCAACACCGCAGCCTTGAAGCCACGGTTCAGCTTCAGCTTCTTGACTTCGGCAAACACCGCCTTGTTCGCGTTGTTCCACCACAGTTTCGGGTGCTTTGCGCCATTAAGCACGTCCATACCCATGATGAACTGCGCGATCCACACTAGCTTCTCCACGAATCCGAACTGATCTTGAACATCGAGCAGTGCTGTATAGGCA
>NZ_JBXAXW010000279.1:0-267 GCF_056781975.1 Dellaglioa sp. CoH-57-MRSF-19 | reverse complement strand
ATGTTGCGGATGAGTCCCGTGATGCGGGACGCCATAGTGCCGGCGGCGACGGTGGCGCTCGCGCGTCCGAGGCCGGCCATCAGGGGGCCACCGGCATCCGCTTGCGCCGTCGGACCGTCCGGATGACGCCGAGGACGAGGAGGGCGGACACGAGGACGGTGAGGATGACGAGGGCCACCGACTCCCATTCGGCGCGCACCGACACCTCGACGGTCTCGCTCCGCCCGATATCGACGCCGGACGGGGTGCGCAGCTGCAGGTCGACGG
>NZ_JBXAXW010000278.1:0-267 GCF_056781975.1 Dellaglioa sp. CoH-57-MRSF-19 | reverse complement strand
ACCAATCTTGAAACCGCTGTTCCGTCACGTTGCCGGGCCGAATCCAGCCAACGCCATTCTCATCCGTCTCGCGGATAAATGTGCGATACCCACATTTGTGGGTCAGGAAATAGTGCGCCGAGAAGTGGGTATGCGCCAACAACCGCTTGGCAGCCATTCGATGCTTCACTGTGCCATGCTGCTCAGCCAAATACTGAATCGTGAAGTCGAGGTCCATGAACCATGGATTGATTGGGGTACGGCACACTCGATCCCTGATTTGGGTGC
>NZ_JBXAXW010000277.1:0-268 GCF_056781975.1 Dellaglioa sp. CoH-57-MRSF-19 | reverse complement strand
GCAATGAGCATTATTGAGACGCGCGGGCGCTACGAAGACGCTATCATCGAGCGGTTCGAAGCCGCTATCAAGCGCGATCCTGCGGCATACGAGGACCCGACAGAAACCGTGTACCAGATCACCAGACGCGAAATTCTGGAGGTTATGGACGAGTTCATTGCTGACCACAACAAGCGGTTCAGTACAGCATACTTGCAGGGGCTGAAAGCCGGCCGCCTGAAGGGCTACATCGAGGCGCAGGACGCGGTGCTCGATGCTCCGAACAACC
>NZ_JBXAXW010000276.1:0-268 GCF_056781975.1 Dellaglioa sp. CoH-57-MRSF-19 | reverse complement strand
GTCAAGGGCTATTTTCTGAGCAAGAACTACTGCACGGACTCGTGGGTCGGTCTTCAAGCCATCTTCTTCGACGATCGGCTGGTCGCGATCATGCATCAGGAGGGTCGCAAGTCTGATCCCGAGTATTGGTTCGTGGATCGGGAGAGCGCACTCGAACTGCGCCAGTTCATGACAGTCACGCGTCCGGAACCCGAACTCTCGTACATCGACCCGAACGAGGAAATTAACGATCACTATACTCTGGAGTACGCGAACGGCATCCTCGACA
>NZ_JBXAXW010000275.1:0-268 GCF_056781975.1 Dellaglioa sp. CoH-57-MRSF-19 | reverse complement strand
CATCTGGTCGGCGACGTCGGAAGCGGTCGGCAAGGCGATGATGGAGCAGCTGTCGACGGAGCCGGTGATCGATCGCGACGGCAACGAGACGCGCCAGGAGTCGTTCAACTCGATCTACATGATGGCCGACTCGGGCGCCCGGGGTTCGGCGGTTCAGATTCGTCAGCTGGCCGGTATGCGAGGCCTGATGGCGAAGCCGGACGGCTCGATTATCGAGACGCCGATTACCGCGAACTTCCGCGAAGGTCTGAACGTGTTGCAGTACTTC
>NZ_JBXAXW010000274.1:0-268 GCF_056781975.1 Dellaglioa sp. CoH-57-MRSF-19 | reverse complement strand
AACGCGGGGCGCTGGAGAACGGGCGATCCAGCACCCGCGACGTATCGACGTAGCCGGGTGGGTTCTTCACGATCCTTGTGCCCTCAACGCGATAGCGCTGCATCGGAAGCCCAATGACAGGTCGCGGTTCCGGTGCCGGAGCCATATCCATGTCAGCTTTATTGCGGCGAATTGATTTAAATAGTTTGCGCAGCATCACGTTCCTCCAAAAATTTGCCATAGGCAGCAGCGCATCGCACGATAACGGCGCGTAGCGCAGTTTCATGAT
>NZ_JBXAXW010000273.1:0-269 GCF_056781975.1 Dellaglioa sp. CoH-57-MRSF-19 | reverse complement strand
ATCGACACGGGAACAACGCGTGACCTTAGCGTCGCGCCTGGAAGAAGGGAGATCACATCATGGCTATGTCGTTTGACCCTTTCACCCATCTGGAGCGGCTTGCTCAGACCGCGTTCGACTCCAGCCGGCAGCCACGCACCATGCCGGTCGACCTGAGTCGCGAAGGCGAGCAGTACGTGCTCCGAGCCGACCTCCCCGGTGTCGACCCGTCGTCGATTGACATCGACGTCGACGGACACCTGCTCACCATTCGCGCAAACCGTGAGATG
>NZ_JBXAXW010000272.1:0-269 GCF_056781975.1 Dellaglioa sp. CoH-57-MRSF-19 | reverse complement strand
GCTCCGGGTGAAGATGACATGGCTATCGTCGATATCGACGAGGCCCCAGAAGAAGACTGTGACGATGTGGTGTTTGCGAACACTGGCAATGGCACGGTTCTGGCGCTGAAGGGCAAACGCGTTATCGCATCGATGGACAAGCGTGCGGCCATCAAGGCAGGCGCGCAAGACATGTACCAATCGGAAAACTATGCGGAAGTGACGCAGCACGAAATGGGCCGTCAGGGTCTGCGTGCCGGCCTGAAGAGCATGGGTTTTGTTCTGGCCAC
>NZ_JBXAXW010000271.1:0-270 GCF_056781975.1 Dellaglioa sp. CoH-57-MRSF-19 | reverse complement strand
ACCGTCGAACATCATTTCGGGCAGCATCGTTTCCGTCGTGCCATTCGTACGCCAGACCGGGGCATTGCGCCAGTACAGCGTGATCTCGTCGCTCTGCGTGTACCCCAGATCAGCCTGAAATTCGTCAACAAGTGCCTTCGTCGTATCGATCATGCACTGCATGAATCGCTTGTCGTACGGACCATCCAGACCGCGCGTGAACGTGTGGAACGCACGGCCGTCGAGCCGCACCAGAATAGGAAGGCCGGGCATCATGGAGCGCCCCGCTTC
>NZ_JBXAXW010000270.1:0-271 GCF_056781975.1 Dellaglioa sp. CoH-57-MRSF-19 | reverse complement strand
TCTTTCTGTACAAAGGTGAGAGCATCCAGTACTCAACCAACGAAAGCGACTACCACTACCGTCCGGTCGGCAAGCGCGAATTCGGTGAAGTGTGCACTCCCATCAACTACGACGACCCGTGGAAGAGTGGTACTGTTTCGCGTGATGACAGCGATCTGTGGAAACCGCTGCCGATGGCTCCGGAGGAAGAGTGAGTGCCAAGCACCGTTTTCTGACCGCGCTCGTCATCGGAATTCCGGTCTCTTTCCTAGTGTACGGGTGGAATCTGATG
>NZ_JBXAXW010000269.1:0-271 GCF_056781975.1 Dellaglioa sp. CoH-57-MRSF-19 | reverse complement strand
ATTTCATGCCGGGCTCGAGCAATGGTGCCTTTACTCCGGCGAACGGTCGTCTGCTCGACACGCGAGTCGCGCCGAGCGTCGCAGTGCAACCGAATCAAACCATCACGGTACCCATTGCGGGGCAGCAGGGCGCGCCTGCTGCAAGCGATGGCCTTCAGGCGGCCGTAATTAACATGCTGGCAATCGACGCTCAAAGCGGGGGTGGCTATGCGCGCGCGTGGGCATCTGGTGCGCCTGAACCGGACCCTTATAGTGAAATCAACTATTCCAA
>NZ_JBXAXW010000268.1:0-272 GCF_056781975.1 Dellaglioa sp. CoH-57-MRSF-19 | reverse complement strand
GGAACGGTGACCCCCGCCGTGCCGACCCGCGATCAGGCCTGCCTGATCGTCCACGGACCGGACCAGCCGGGCATCGTCGCGGCGGTCGCGGCCTTCATCGCGCGCAATGCGGGCAACATCCTGTCGCTCGACCAGTACACCGACGACGCGAACGGCGGCGCCTTCTTCCAGCGCGTCGTCTTCCAGCGCTCCGACCTCGCCGCCGCCCTCCCGGACCTCGAAGCGGAGCTCGACGCGACCCTCGGCGCGCTCGGACTCGACTGGACGCTCAC
>NZ_JBXAXW010000267.1:0-272 GCF_056781975.1 Dellaglioa sp. CoH-57-MRSF-19 | reverse complement strand
CATCCTACGGAGTGCGTGCGTATGGTAATTGACTTGCATAATTATAAATTCTGGCGCGAGGTTTGCAGACTCAGCCTGCAAAAGCAGCAGCTAGAAACATCGATTGCAGCGGGGATTCAACCGCAATCGAGCGAAGGACAGGAGACACGACAGAGCGCAAACGGTGCGCGCCTGCCGTTTCGCTTGATACCCGACTGATACACTCGGGTATGTTGACGGGGCCGGTTGCCTGTGGTATGCTGTATGGTACGGGCTACGGCTGATTTACGGGG
>NZ_JBXAXW010000266.1:0-272 GCF_056781975.1 Dellaglioa sp. CoH-57-MRSF-19 | reverse complement strand
GACGCTTATCCGTCTTGTGGTGCGCCCCATGATCACGTTGGTGTTGGAAGCATTGGTTCTGAATCCTGCGGTGCTCGCTGGTCTGGCCGTTGCCGGTGGTCTAGGCGTCCTAGGCTATTTCGCATGGGACACGTTTTTCAAAGCATCGCCCATAGTAGATACTGTTTATGATGACGCGGGTCGGCTTGTGGCTAGCACGGGCGCAGAAGCCCCACTCGGGGCCGGGGACGTTGGGGCTATGCGAGCAGCTGGTCCGGTGCCTCATGTAGAGC
>NZ_JBXAXW010000265.1:0-272 GCF_056781975.1 Dellaglioa sp. CoH-57-MRSF-19 | reverse complement strand
GTCTCAGCCGCTTCGGGCGTGATGCGGCCCTTGAATGCTTCTGCGATCAGGGCAGCGGCAAACTCGGTCGGCACATACGAGTATTTCTGTTCTTGGCTCATGGTAGCTCCTTCAGTTCAAGTAGGCGGTTGGAATCGTGAAATCCCGCATGAACGCATTCTGCTCCATCCACTGGGTCAATGTCAAGAGCGAAAGTTGCTCGTGCAGCATCGCCAGCGGATATTTGCGGTCCGAGATGTAGACATCAATCTCGAATTCTAGCGCACTCATCA
>NZ_JBXAXW010000264.1:0-273 GCF_056781975.1 Dellaglioa sp. CoH-57-MRSF-19 | reverse complement strand
GGCACGAAGGGCCGTAGTTCCTTCGGGCGCTTCCCGGTCTGGAAACGGTCCCATAGCGCCGATCCCAGCGCAGTGATGCACGACAGCCGGCCGTTGAGATCGTGGAAGCCCACCGTTTTGATCAGGTCGTCCGGCCCGTCCAAGATGCCGGCGACCGCCTGAAGGGCCTCGTGGCCCTCGGCGACCGTCAACGTGAGAAACACCGCCGCGCGCGACAGCGGCGCATCGATGCTTTGCGAGTCAATTGGTACTCGGTCCCAACCACTTCCAACC
>NZ_JBXAXW010000263.1:0-274 GCF_056781975.1 Dellaglioa sp. CoH-57-MRSF-19 | reverse complement strand
GTCCGACCAGCATTTGGCTGAGCAGGTGGCCAGCGTTTTGGATTCTGGGATGAGAATCGTGTCACCTACTGATCTGGTGCCGACGTGGAAAAAGAAATCGATCCTGCTCTACAGTAAAGGCAGTGCAGCTTCGGTGGCCGCACGCGAAAGCAGCCGTTACAAGAGTGCAGCGTATAAGCAAGCTAAGAAAGTTCAACGTGCTGCTGTGCGTTCGGGTGCAGAATTTCGAGAATTTAATCGGCTTGATGTGGCTGTGCGTCGCGCTGAGCAGGCT
>NZ_JBXAXW010000262.1:0-275 GCF_056781975.1 Dellaglioa sp. CoH-57-MRSF-19 | reverse complement strand
GGCAGTGAGTACGGAACCGGCTTATTGATCAGGTCGTTGTAATCACCAGTGGCCGCGACGCGTGCCGCATCCGGAATGTCTCCGATCTTCAGCTCAACGTCACCCGTCTTTCCGTTGACCGAGGTCACGGGAAATGCGCTCGGCGCAACGTTGATCAAGCCTGTATTGTCCACAGTCAGCGTCTGGCCGACAATCACAGCACCAAGGTCTGTGTGGGTGGCTATAGGCAGATTCGGAATAGTAGTACTAAGTACTTGACGACCGAAGATAACGAT
>NZ_JBXAXW010000261.1:0-278 GCF_056781975.1 Dellaglioa sp. CoH-57-MRSF-19 | reverse complement strand
GAGCTGGAAGCAATCCACCAGTTTCTGGGGGACTGGTCTGAAGAACACATTGGCACGCGCCTTGAGGCCACGTGCCAGAAAGACTATATGATGATTGCCTTGTTTGATGACAAGGCATTTCACGTGACGCCGAACACCGGCATCGTTCACCTGCCTGAATAAGAGGAAGAATCTGATGTTTGATATCGAACCGCAATACGAAGCTCCGTCCATTCTACGTTCATTGTTTAGTGATCGCGCAAACGCCGACTATCTGCTGCAAGCGGCAGGTCATGGCC
>NZ_JBXAXW010000260.1:0-279 GCF_056781975.1 Dellaglioa sp. CoH-57-MRSF-19 | reverse complement strand
CCGATTCAGGGGTTTGCATCGGAGATCGGGGTTCGGGCCGGCCGCGAGATCATGGAGGCCTACTACGATGCGCTGCCTCAGTGGCGCGAATGGTTGGGTCTCGAAGGTACGGACTGGGATTGGCGCATGATCTTCAACCGTACCGTGCACGACGCGAACTACTACTCGGTCCCCTACGAGATGGTAATCCCGTTCCTGCACATGATGCAGTACCAAGCAACGTACGGCGTGACGAACGCGTTCAAGCGTGATTTCAACATCAAGTTCACGATTGAGCCC
>NZ_JBXAXW010000259.1:0-280 GCF_056781975.1 Dellaglioa sp. CoH-57-MRSF-19 | reverse complement strand
AAGACGTTCGGCGTGAAGAACGACGTTAGCCGTATCAATTTCGAACGACCTGATGGTAACGTCGTCCCCCACATGAGCGAGGCTCAAAAGGTGGCAGCTCGCTCGGCGGAAGGCCTCCAGGGATAGTTTGACGGCCGAATGTCGGGCGCTCCCAAGAACACGAACGGAGCTTCAACAGCCGCAGGATCGAGTGTTGGGGCAACTATGGGGGCCATTACTCAGCGACAAAAGCTCATCGGCTTGATAGTAAAGGCTTATATCGGTTAATTCGAATCAGGCC
>NZ_JBXAXW010000258.1:0-280 GCF_056781975.1 Dellaglioa sp. CoH-57-MRSF-19 | reverse complement strand
GCTGGAATTCGATTCTGTGCACGCTGCATTCGTCGGTGCCTTCGATACCCCTGTCGCGCGCCGACTTCAAGCTGACGAGTACTCGGAAGATGCTCGGCGTCGCCTCCGTAACTTCGCAACCTCCATCGGAAAACTTTGATGAGCCATACCGACCACATTCTCAACGTCATGGGCGAGAAGATCAAACTCGCACCCGGGCTCGTCGAGCGTCTTGAATTCCAAAAAGAGTTTGAGGACGACTATGATGAAGCGACTCTCCGTCAGGTTCCGGCTCTGGCCA
>NZ_JBXAXW010000257.1:0-280 GCF_056781975.1 Dellaglioa sp. CoH-57-MRSF-19 | reverse complement strand
CGGCGCGGGTGATGGGGTTCGGGCCCGGTACCCGGACGGTAACGGGCGATCCGTCACGTGCGCGGCATGCGGTCGTTCGGAGGCGCGAAGTCGTCCTCCGAACGGTGCATTCATGGATGCGAGCTAGAGAGCGACTCGACGCGACGACGCGATTCCGCACTCGTGCAAACGACAAGGAGTAGATCGTGACTGACGAAATCAACGGAATCCGGAAAATCGCGCTGCTCTATACCGGCGCCGTGGTCTGGACGCCCACCTACCTGCTTCCGTTCAACATCGA
>NZ_JBXAXW010000256.1:0-280 GCF_056781975.1 Dellaglioa sp. CoH-57-MRSF-19 | reverse complement strand
ATCACGTTCGGGGAGCATGCGCTAGACGAGAACATTTCGTCGCTAAATAAAGCGTGTTCGATGCGCGACGAGCAGATGAAAGACTCGTCTAAATTTGGTGGCCTTCGACCAATCCTTTGCTCTTATGGCGATGATTTCTACTTCCGAGACGACACTAGCTTCGGCAAGGGCGATCGAGCCAACATTGAGTCGATCGATCCGCAGAATCCAGACTTCTTGCAGTATGCGGCAAAGGACGTAACGTCGTTGCTGTGTATCAAACGTGAGCAGCTGGCACGTG
>NZ_JBXAXW010000255.1:0-281 GCF_056781975.1 Dellaglioa sp. CoH-57-MRSF-19 | reverse complement strand
AATCGATTCACGCGTGGCTTTCTGGTCGCGGTGGAAATCGCGGCTGCGTGCGTCGCAGGCGTAAAGTACTGGTCAATGGGTGACGCGGTTGGCGGCTGTTACTGGCTGCTGATCGCGGTTCTTGCCCAGACCCTCATCATCGAACATAAACAGGAGTGTGGTCAATGAGGTCTATTCCGTCGATCCTGATGTATGTGTGTGCTGCATTCAACATGCTGTACGCCGTGGCCATTAACATGGGCGGCAACACCCAGCTGGCTACGTATCATCTGCTGTGGGCC
>NZ_JBXAXW010000254.1:0-281 GCF_056781975.1 Dellaglioa sp. CoH-57-MRSF-19 | reverse complement strand
CCAGCCGGTTTGCTGCTTGAATTTCAACTGCCATTTTGTACTCCTTAACAAGTACGTGGTTGCGAAAATGGGCCCGAAGGCCCATTGCTTTATCCCATCATCAGGTCCACAAACTTACCAGCACCGGGTCAACCGGCGCGTAACCGTTAGGTGCCGGACGAGTAAGTGTGAGGTAGTTCTGATTCGGCCGGCCCTGCTCGGGGAGAAAATACCCAGTGTCGCGTCCGCTCGGGTCCATGCGCTGCTTCTTGACGGGCGTGTACAGATCACGTTGCATAACC
>NZ_JBXAXW010000253.1:0-282 GCF_056781975.1 Dellaglioa sp. CoH-57-MRSF-19 | reverse complement strand
GGAACTTGATGAAAACGGGTTGAAGCCAAGCTTCACGATGTGGGCAGACAGTCTGCGCGACGACACCGATATCGGTGCGCTCAACGCGATCCGTGCACGCGCCAAGTTCACGCGCCGTGAGGTTCGCTACCTAGCCTCGATTCTGCAAGATAAGCCGAAGACTAGCGCTCGTCTTGCTGAGCGCATCGCGCGCTACAGCGCTAAGAAGTAATTAACACGGAGTCCTACTGATGTACATAGACCTTCCGAAAGACCGCATTGGAAACATTCACGACAACCAGA
>NZ_JBXAXW010000252.1:0-282 GCF_056781975.1 Dellaglioa sp. CoH-57-MRSF-19 | reverse complement strand
CGTTGATGTATGACACAAGACTTGTATCCAGCTTTTCGCGCATCGCCCAGTCAAGGAACCGCGAGAACTCACGGTTTGCTGTCGTGTCCCCTGTCCGGCGCAGCCACACAACGATCCCGACCATGACGAGTGCGGCCACGACAGCAATCACCGCGAACACGACGAGGGTTGATACAAACAGCTCTTGATTTGACAAATGATTAATCATTGAGCAGCTCCTTTGTCTCCCGGTCGAAGAGTTCGGCACGTCGATCCACCATGTACTCCAGCGCACCCTTCAGC
>NZ_JBXAXW010000251.1:0-283 GCF_056781975.1 Dellaglioa sp. CoH-57-MRSF-19 | reverse complement strand
CCACAGAGTGGAGCGCGCTGCGTGAGATCGACATCTATCCGATGCTGCATCAATGGATGCACGCAGGTTTTGGTGAGCGCGGCACGACTCCGGTCGCGGCCTTCCCCATTTCGAAGATCGCTCACACGCTGGCACATCACCACGTGGAGAATGCGCGCGTCAACGAGCATCTGATTTCGATCGGCCCGAACGGAAAGCCCTATTACATTCCGCGCTCGATTCCGATTGAGCAGGTCATCGAGTACGAAGAGCGCTACACGCAGGCCGGTATCCGCGCAGACGG
>NZ_JBXAXW010000250.1:0-284 GCF_056781975.1 Dellaglioa sp. CoH-57-MRSF-19 | reverse complement strand
ACTACAGCCACAACGTCCGTGCGTCCCGGGCCCATACTAGGCAGCGCTCCCCGCTCGTTGCTGTTCCAGTTCGGCAAGTTTCTTGCGAGTTCGTTCAATCTTTTCCTCTAGCTGTTTTTGCTTGAGTGTCTTTTGCGGGGACTGCTCCGCACGACGGTTGGTGCACGGAACGATCTCAAGATTTCGTGCCACACCCGAGGCCTCAATCTCACTCATCCGGCGTCGAGCTACCTTCGGGTCTTGCGCAGAGCCGCATACAGTACGCAAATGTACCTGCTTACGAT
>NZ_JBXAXW010000249.1:0-284 GCF_056781975.1 Dellaglioa sp. CoH-57-MRSF-19 | reverse complement strand
GCTGGGATGAAGTGAAGTTGGCTTCGGTGCTGGAGAATGCGCTCGGCCGCGAATCGTGGGAAATCGACTACACGAAGCTCGTCATCTTCATCAGCGGCAACCTCGACTCCGCGTTCGAAGGCGCAATGGCGGCAGGCGACAGCGATTCGGATGCGGACTTTTACCATCAGCTGACGCGCAATATCTCGGTCAATACGATCAAGGATCATCTGATGTCGCGGTTCAAGCCCGAGCAGGTGGCGCGCTTCGGCAACAACCACATCATCTACCCGTCGCTCAGCCGA
>NZ_JBXAXW010000248.1:0-285 GCF_056781975.1 Dellaglioa sp. CoH-57-MRSF-19 | reverse complement strand
GATGGATCATAATCTTGATCTTGAAACGTTGAATCGCGTGCGCGTCAATCTTCTGGCTGTGATTGAAAACGCACCAGACGAGTACATGAATGGACTGCGCATCGCACTCGGTCTGGTGGTGCGCATGCACGTATTCGAAAAGGCACGGGGCGAGCTTCAAGCAGCGCTAGCCGAATTCGATGGCGCGATCAACACCGAGGAAGTACGCGCCGAGATTGCGCAGCGCGCAGTTGACATCACAGGAGCGGCATCTGCGTTCCACTCGGCAATGGATGAGGCAGAAAC
>NZ_JBXAXW010000247.1:0-289 GCF_056781975.1 Dellaglioa sp. CoH-57-MRSF-19 | reverse complement strand
CTTCAGGATCGCGCGGCCGACAGTAGAGGACTGGAATTTTTCCGGCTCCATCGAACAGATGATCCACGTCGTATCCTTGGATGGTTCCTCCAGAGGCTTGAGCACGGCCTGTGCGGCCTGTGCGTTCGACAGCCATTGCTGCGCCTCGTCGATGACGATGAATCGGCGCTTGCTCATGGCCCGGAATTTCGACAGCTTTTCGAGGTCGCGCACGTCGTCGATGCCCTTTTGGGTTGCCGCGTTCAGCTCCTTATAGTCGCCTTGTTTCTCGACCGGCTTCCCGTTGACC
>NZ_JBXAXW010000246.1:0-289 GCF_056781975.1 Dellaglioa sp. CoH-57-MRSF-19 | reverse complement strand
CGTTAAGAACTGGTACGTAAGAGATTTGAGTGCCCGCGCATGTAATCCCACACACGCACTGACCACCAGTCGGGTCCGGCGCGGTCACGATCTGGTTGCTCGGGTTATCATCCGAATTGACGGGTTCCCGCCAGCACACACGCACATTCTGATATCCGGTCAGCGTCAGCATCAAGGCCGTAGCCGCATCCGCAAACGGCGTGAACATGGTTTGAACCGGTGCCATTATCAGGTCTACTGAAGCTGCTACTTGAGGCGACACAAATTGATTATTGCTGCGGATCAGGAC
>NZ_JBXAXW010000245.1:0-289 GCF_056781975.1 Dellaglioa sp. CoH-57-MRSF-19 | reverse complement strand
ATTGACGCGATCAATGCCGAGATCAAGTTCTCGAAGCAGTACCTGCGCGAGCACTCGTATCGCGGGCGCGATGGTATGGGGTTGAGGTACGCCCCAATCATGACGACTGCGGATTCAGTGATCATCCAATCTGGGCACGTGCTTCTCGGACGACGCAAGTTCAATCCGGGAAAAGGCCTGTGGGCACTCCCGGGTGGCTTTGCCCACGCCGGAGAAACCATCTTCAACACGTCATGCCGCGAGGCAGTTGAAGAAACGCGTATTCAGGTAAGCCGCGATACGATGAAGC
>NZ_JBXAXW010000244.1:0-289 GCF_056781975.1 Dellaglioa sp. CoH-57-MRSF-19 | reverse complement strand
GTATATAGCCTTGTTATCTCGGACCTTGAAGCGCTTACCCATCAGTGAACCACCGTGCCCGGTTTAAGCGCGTCCTGCATCTCGACCATACCGCCGCTCGTCAGCACGCTCTGACCTTCGAGAATGCCACCCGTATTCAGTGTGATAGGATCGATGAACGGCCATTTCGGCTCGATCACGGGAAACGTAATCGGACCGTATGGCTGACCCGGATCGATAGGACGACGTGATGCAGGCGGCACAGGAACGGGCTGCGGCGTGACGACAGGAGACGGCAGCGGTCCCGGAA
>NZ_JBXAXW010000243.1:0-290 GCF_056781975.1 Dellaglioa sp. CoH-57-MRSF-19 | reverse complement strand
ACGTCGGGACGAATGGCCGTTTGCCGCGTTCGGTCATGACCTGTATTTGACGACTCAGGGCCATGGGGTCGGTTTCTGGGACCGCGTGGAACTGGAACCCGGTAGCATCGGCGCGAAGCTCACGAACGCCTGTGATTATCTGGAACAGCGCGGTAAGCCGTGGATTTTTGACGTAGACTTTGACGCAGAACGCGGCCGCGTGATTTTCTATTAAAAAGTTTTCCGGGGTGTTGACGCGCGGCACGTCGATACCCCATAATCGAGCTACTGACTTTTAACCAAAAGGAACC
>NZ_JBXAXW010000242.1:0-290 GCF_056781975.1 Dellaglioa sp. CoH-57-MRSF-19 | reverse complement strand
GACTGTGCGTGGTGTAGAGGCGCGCGTTCTCGGCACTTGCCGTCGATCCCGAGAATTTGGTGAGCGCGTTGAACTCTGCGTGCATAACCGTGGGCTTCGTTGCCATTTGAAGCTGAAGGGTGCCGTGCTCACAGCGCACCAACTTCGGAACCCGCGTCTCATTGTCGTGTCCCGGAGGTGTACCATTCCAACCCAGCGTGATCATGTCGTCGGGCGTGACAATCGCGCACCCAACTTGATGCTTTGGATCGACAGACATCGTGGCCGCAGCCTGTGCGATCCCCATGTAC
>NZ_JBXAXW010000241.1:0-290 GCF_056781975.1 Dellaglioa sp. CoH-57-MRSF-19 | reverse complement strand
GGCTTCTACAATGGTGAGCCAGTCGAGTACGTGATGAAGCATGTGAAGCCGGATGATCCGTACAAGGGTTACCTCTCGTCGAAGATCGTGGTGAAGCACGCGACAGGCGCGACACAAGTGATCGACTGCCGTGACTACTTCATCCCGCTCGCGGTTGCGAAACCCCAATCGTTTGTCGAATCCCTGACAGAACGTGATCGTGCGGCGCTTGCCCAACACACGGAAAATCAGAAGAAACAAGGTTGACGGCACGCGCAATTAAGCGCATACTGCACAGCATTCAACAGCGG
>NZ_JBXAXW010000240.1:0-291 GCF_056781975.1 Dellaglioa sp. CoH-57-MRSF-19 | reverse complement strand
GATCACGGCCGCTGTTGACGCGCTGCTCGAAATCAAGATGCGGACAGGTGAGAAAAAGCTACACCCGCGTGTCCCGATTCTCAACGAGTGGATCGAAGAGCAACTGGAGATTCTGGAGACAATTCCGGACCAAGAACTCGCGATCGTGTCGCCGGCTGTCGATCTGGATCAGGAATTCCGTGATATTTTGTACTTTAATGACATTTAAGGAGTCAGCATGAGTAAACCGTGGATTGAGGTAATGCGCTGGTGCGTCGAGAATCCGTGTGAAGACCCCATCCAGTTTATGGA
>NZ_JBXAXW010000239.1:0-291 GCF_056781975.1 Dellaglioa sp. CoH-57-MRSF-19 | reverse complement strand
CTAGAGAAGATGACGCACCAACCCATTGATCCTGCACAGGGCGTCCTGATCAGCGATCTACAGAATTTGGGTCGCGAGTTCCGGATGTTTGTGGTTGACGGGGAAGTGATCGACATTGCTGAGTATCGCAATCGTGGGCACGTCCAGCACAAGAAGGTGTACGCGCAGGACGCAGACAAGCTTCGCGCGTATCACAAGACGGTGCACCATCCTACGGCACCGCGTGCGTATGTCATGGATGTTTGCGAAGTTGTCGAAGATGTGGCAGATTTGCGCATCGTTGAGCTGAAC
>NZ_JBXAXW010000238.1:0-291 GCF_056781975.1 Dellaglioa sp. CoH-57-MRSF-19 | reverse complement strand
GGCATCAAGTTCGCGGCCGACCAATCGCTGCTGGATCGAATCTACGCAAACTCGGTGTATCCGACGCAGGGTACGCGTCCGATGTTCAGCTCGATTCACAAGATGTTCTCGACGCTGCTGGTCGATGCCGCATTCTGGGCAATCGAGAATGATGTGCGGGGTGCCGAATTCGTGATGACGAAGGAACTGTCGAATGGTGAGCATAAGGTACAGGCAATCCAGACGCTGCCCCGCCCGCGCTCGAAGAAGACGACGAAAACCGCGCTGTTCCACGTCGAATTCGATATGGAC
>NZ_JBXAXW010000237.1:0-292 GCF_056781975.1 Dellaglioa sp. CoH-57-MRSF-19 | reverse complement strand
GCCAGATCACGCATCATGGGCCGCAAAACCGATTCGCTGATAGTGGCACCAATAGCACCTCGATCCCGAGTTTGCTGCATGTCCGTCACAAGTTCCCGAATAGTCATCATCAGGTTGTTGAACGAGTGAACACCATAGCGTCCCTTCGATTCGCGAATCCCGTTTTCGACTTCGGCAACAAGATCAATACAGGTTTGAAGAGCGCGCTTCTGAATCACGGATGCTGCCGAATCAGAATCACCGACCTCCAAGAGCTGCTGTATGTTCTCGGCATCGTCGCCCAGAATCGAGT
>NZ_JBXAXW010000236.1:0-292 GCF_056781975.1 Dellaglioa sp. CoH-57-MRSF-19 | reverse complement strand
CCACAGGTAAGCACCTTGCCGCTGTGTGTTCCCCTCTGTTGAAGTCACGATCATGACTTGCGTTAGAGGTGTCGGAGGCAGCAACTTGACGACTGGTGCCACGACTTTGCTTGACACTGCACCCTTGTGCAGTGTCAATTCATAGTAGAAGACGCTTTCCATTTTTTCGTTACCATGTAAAGGCGGCATTGGCCGCATTGAGCGACGGAAGACGCTGCTGAACGAGTGCGGTCAGCGCCGACCCGGTGGCACCATTGATTTTTTGCGTAACTGCGGTATACGCGTCCTGATC
>NZ_JBXAXW010000235.1:0-294 GCF_056781975.1 Dellaglioa sp. CoH-57-MRSF-19 | reverse complement strand
AGGCATCTCAAGGGAGGCTTCGGCCGTGCTAATCGTGTTATCACCGAGCGCTACCAAAAACTGACTATCGTTCCACTGACGCTAGATCGCGAAATGCCGTCTAAGCATCAGCTGGCCAAGGGTCTATTGATCCCCGACACTGAGTTGGTGGGACTCAAGGAAAAGATGGCTGAGCTGAACATGACGACAGCTCAGCTCCACGACATAGTGCGCGCCATTAGACATCCGGACAGCCGCAAGGGAGTGCTTACTAAAACCCATAAAACAATGCTTGAACACATACGCGGTGCAAAC
>NZ_JBXAXW010000234.1:0-295 GCF_056781975.1 Dellaglioa sp. CoH-57-MRSF-19 | reverse complement strand
CTATCCGGAGGCAAGGACAGTGACTTCGGCTATGGCGGCCTCGTCAATATCGGACTGGCCTCTAATGGTGCCCAGATTTTGGACTTCGACGGTAATTACCTAACACTGCGGAACGGCACATACACCAGTACAACACCTTTGGCTACCGGCACCACGTACCTTGGTGATGGCTATCACTGGATTGAAGCCTCAATCCAGATTAACGGCGCTAGCACCAAGGTAACGGCCTACGTGGATAGCATACTTCAGTTCACAGGAACTTATAACTACGCGCAAGCCGCTCANGCCATTACCC
>NZ_JBXAXW010000233.1:0-295 GCF_056781975.1 Dellaglioa sp. CoH-57-MRSF-19 | reverse complement strand
CCTTTTAGGGAGCCAAGGTCACTCTGCTTCGTATCGATGCCGAGTGTCTTTGCGCTCTTACCGTACAGCGTGCCGAACACAATCGCCTTAATCGCGTGACGGAGCGGGTGATCCTTGTCCACCCACTGCTTGAAAAAGCGAAACACGTTTTGAATGTGAATGTCGCCTTTCGTCTTTAGCTGCGCCTTGATCTCAGCGCGTTCCTCATCGGTCTTTGCCGAGATGTAGGCTTGCCGCAATTTCTGACCTGCGCGGAACGCCTCGGCCAGTGCCTTGTCGCCTGCCGCAACTGACC
>NZ_JBXAXW010000232.1:0-295 GCF_056781975.1 Dellaglioa sp. CoH-57-MRSF-19 | reverse complement strand
ACCGCTGCCGGTAGTTCCGAGTGTTGGGCAGAATATTCGTCTGTATCGAGACGATTTCGCACCGGTCAACGTATTCTATTCTCAGATAGTTGATCCGCCTGCGCTACCTCTAGCCTCCGCTGGCGTACCGGGGCTCGCGACTAGCGGTGATGGCACAACGATATCGTCACCGGGCCACATTAGTGCCTACGGTCTTCTGCACGAACCTAGCGCCAACACTGGCCGATTCCTTACCAACAGCGATGACCTGAATAATCTAGCATTCCCATCCGGTCTGTACACATGTTACTGGAAC
>NZ_JBXAXW010000231.1:0-296 GCF_056781975.1 Dellaglioa sp. CoH-57-MRSF-19 | reverse complement strand
CCTTACGTTGTCGCCAATATTCGGCGTGAATTCCGGTCAGGTTCATATACACCCTTTATTTGGCGATGGCCGCCTGTCGGCTCAGTTCAATGGTCAGGGCTTCTGCCTTGTCCGCGTGCCCGCGCTCGACCAACGCGCCCACAACCAAACCCCCGAGCAGTGCCGCATGTGCGCCCTTGCCCCGCTTGCTTTTGAGAACGCGCAGTGCGCCGCGTGCAGCACTCAGCGAGTGCGAACCGCTGATAGTTTGCGGCCCGATAATGGAATCAGCAATACGGCCGGCTTCTGCTTTGTAC
>NZ_JBXAXW010000230.1:0-298 GCF_056781975.1 Dellaglioa sp. CoH-57-MRSF-19 | reverse complement strand
GCGTTCGGTACACGCGACCAGCAGGTCAGAGCCCGCGATCCCGTACTGATGCAGGACCCGGAACAGCGTGTTTTTCGTCACCTGAATGGTCGACGGAATTTCAATCGGCATCTTGTGGTTGCGATTGATACCAGCCGTGTGGTATCCGGTGGTCCGCACGTTCATCGCGAATGCTGTGCCCTTGGGCGCTTTCTTGATCCACGCAATAGCGTCGGCCTGCGTCTTGATACTCGTAATCACCGGTCTCATTCTGCCTCCGTGAATTTCGGTTGGAGCACGATCTACCTCTTCTGTGTAC
>NZ_JBXAXW010000229.1:0-299 GCF_056781975.1 Dellaglioa sp. CoH-57-MRSF-19 | reverse complement strand
ACATAGTGGAGGCTGAAACCGCATTTGCGGTGAGTGTTTCTGCCACCGTCCATGGATACACGAGTGAACCCGTTCTGGGCGAGCAGGGCAAGATCAACACCATCAACGTAATCGATCTGGAAAACATGGTTAAAGCCCCGGGCACTGTAACGGACAGCGGTGTTGTGGCCAGTTCACAGTTCCTTGCGTTTCCGAAGTAAGAAGAAGTTACCCAAGATTTTAAGGAGGCCTAAATGGCGACGAAGCTTAGTAACGTGAGCCGCGTCCCACAACAATAAGGCGTCATTGTGGATGGAGTC
>NZ_JBXAXW010000228.1:0-300 GCF_056781975.1 Dellaglioa sp. CoH-57-MRSF-19 | reverse complement strand
GGGCAGAGGGCCTGACTCACCTACGCGCAGGCTTCCGCAAGATGGATGACGCACTGCCCGGCCAGAATCAGAAGCTGGCGTCCGAGGGCTTCCAGCAAGCAACACTGGGTCTCAGTATTATCCACGACTTCTTCAAGGCTCGTGGCATTGATCTGAGCGTGTAATGCCACGCGGCGGACTAAAGGGCGGTGAGAGCATCGAGATTCTTCCGTCCTCGGGAAAGCCGCACCTGTGCGTTGGCGGATACCTCGCAGTGTTCCCGACGATGGCCAAGGCCGAGAAGGCGGCTCAACGCACAGG
>NZ_JBXAXW010000227.1:0-300 GCF_056781975.1 Dellaglioa sp. CoH-57-MRSF-19 | reverse complement strand
ACACGGACCTTCATCACAATCTGCTGATAGAAACGTCCCTCCGCAGAACTGAGATTTCGCATCGAAGACCCCAACACCCAACATACACCAGCATCTACAACCACAAGCGCAAACAACAATGAACTTGAGTCAGTGAGTCGGTGAAGCCAGATAATCAGGAGCGCAAACAGCAGTCGCGTGCTCGAAAACGAAACGTGTTCACGCCACCATTTCCAAAAAGCTTTCATTGGCATCCTCTCGAAACGTCCGGCACATGCTGCTCTTGCCGGATGAATGGGGCGAAGCCCCTAATGGGTAGTC
>NZ_JBXAXW010000226.1:0-301 GCF_056781975.1 Dellaglioa sp. CoH-57-MRSF-19 | reverse complement strand
ACACCGAAGTCACGACCCATGCCATGCGCGGTTCGCGCACAGTCCACAACCGCGCCCGCTACCCCTCAAATGCATGGCCCGAACCAGCGTCCAGCCACGAACGCGGGCGACAGGGGCGGCTGGCCGCAGACCCAAACGACCAGACCCAGTCTCGGAAACAGCGCGCCAACTCGTCATCAACATCCGAGCAAACATGGGTGACACCAGCATCCGCTGGATCGCACGAGCGGCGAAAATCGGCGAGGAGGGGCCGACAATGACGGCGAGACTGCAGCGCGTTGGTGCGGCATGAAGCATGAAT
>NZ_JBXAXW010000225.1:0-302 GCF_056781975.1 Dellaglioa sp. CoH-57-MRSF-19 | reverse complement strand
GTGTTCGACGCATACGTGTAAATGTCCGTATTAGGCGACGTTCCAGAGCGCCCGGCAAACACCCCTATAGTCGCGTTTCCAGCTGCACCCGGACCATTGACTGCGAGACGGGCGGCAGCTGCACCGCCAGCATACGTGTTAGAGGCATACAGATAGATGATGCTCGGAGCACCAGAAGTTCCGGTGTTGTACTGACCGGAGTACATGAGGAACTGTGTGGAGTTACCAGTACAGCCTCCTTGGGACATGGCAACCGTGAGAGCTGTCATGTTGGTAGTGGGATCAGAAGCAAAGCTGTACTT
>NZ_JBXAXW010000224.1:0-303 GCF_056781975.1 Dellaglioa sp. CoH-57-MRSF-19 | reverse complement strand
ATAAAAATCCGATACGATTGGCACAGTCTCCATCGTGAGGAACTTGTGAGCACGTGCAAAATCCTGCTCACTGAACTCGACGTTACTGTTCATCGTGTCAAGGACGCGCGACGGGTAGGACTCCAACATAAGCTTGATACGATCGCGCTCACGCGACGTATACCAGATTGCCTTGTCCAAGCCTTGCGCGGCCTTTCCCTTCTCACCACGACGCGCCACATACTTCACGGCGTTGCCAGTGTTGAACGGCATCAGCTCCACAAGATCAATTATCTCGATTCCAGACGGATGGGAGTTGTAGTG
>NZ_JBXAXW010000223.1:0-304 GCF_056781975.1 Dellaglioa sp. CoH-57-MRSF-19 | reverse complement strand
GAACTTCGATGGACTGCCCGGCTTCTCGGACCAGACAATGAGTGATGGGCGTCTGCTTATCCAGTTTGGTAACTACGGAGGCCTAAACGGCAACTTCGGATCGATCCCGGGCGTCAACGACACCGTGATCGTGATGTATCCAATAACGCATGGTGCTACAGGCAACTCATATGTTGTGATGGGCAAACCCGTGACGGTGGATGGATACCCGTTTGTTACGGGCACTGCTCTCGAAAACCCGAGCGGTGGTTCGAACGCTAACCCTGTGGTGTCCTACAAGAACGTGGCGTCTGGAGGTTTCGGC
>NZ_JBXAXW010000222.1:0-306 GCF_056781975.1 Dellaglioa sp. CoH-57-MRSF-19 | reverse complement strand
GCTTCATGGTCCGAGGCAAAGATGTCCTCAACGAGGTCGTGTCCGAGCGCGATACACTGAAGCTCTTCATCGTCGCTCTTCACGTAGTGCATTAACTTCAGCAGGTGGAAGATGTAGGGCATGCCTGCCTTGTCAAAGTGGCCGTCGAACTTCTCGACGCAAATCTTCAACATCTTGGCAAGCGCCTCACCCTTACGAAGTTTTGTTGCGTGCATTTTTCTTCTCCTGTACACGGGTCACGAGCTGTGCGATGTTGATGACAGCCGCGCACCAAAGCAAAATCAAACTGATTGTGTGAATCATATC
>NZ_JBXAXW010000221.1:0-306 GCF_056781975.1 Dellaglioa sp. CoH-57-MRSF-19 | reverse complement strand
CAACACGAGACTGAAGATCGCGGTATAGATCGTGCTGACGAGCCTGAGCTGCATGCTCTGTTCCGGCGCACGACTGCTGGTCGCAAGACCAGTGAATCGTTCAATCTGAATTCTCGCGGCTACCGTACCCCGCTCATGGCCCGGGACTTTGACTCTGGTGATAGCTGGACCATCACTAAGACCGGCAAGATTCGCCACAACCCGGCACCACAGTATGCACGTGCTCGCGCAAACGACAATATCTACAAGATAGCGAAGCGTGCGACCCGTGATCCTAACTACCGCGCGNAACTCAAGAAGCGCAAA
>NZ_JBXAXW010000220.1:0-306 GCF_056781975.1 Dellaglioa sp. CoH-57-MRSF-19 | reverse complement strand
AAGATACAGGGCCTTCATCTCACTGAGCTTCACACCGCATCCTCTTCGTCGTAGTACAGAGCTTCATTCACGATGTTCGTCACTTCCTCACGTTCGTTGTTGATCAGGAGCACGCGCAAAATCTCGCGCAGCGCATTCCTGAGTGGAAGCGAACTCGGATGCGTCTGGAACTCTTCTTTCGACTCGTAGCCAGAAGACGCCTCGAACTCGATGATGACGCGACTTTTGGTGATTTTGCTCATTTCTTCTCCTTTGTGCGGTGTCGGAACGATTGTTTCTTGTCAAACCCGTGACTCACTGCCTTGT
>NZ_JBXAXW010000219.1:0-307 GCF_056781975.1 Dellaglioa sp. CoH-57-MRSF-19 | reverse complement strand
GGTCTCGCGAATACTTTCGGCCAGACGCAGCGTTTTCTTGAACTCGCGCGCCTGCCACGGTGTGATACGGAACGGCTCTTCCTTCTTTTTCTTGTCCTCTTCTGCCTTGTCATCATCGGTTGACGGTTCTTCGATCTTGCGCACCGAGTTCTCGCGATAAGCCAGCATCATTTCGATCTCGGCAAACACGGTCGAGTCGCTGGAGAATTTGCCGTCCGAGCGCAGCGTCCACACACCTTGGTAGCGCTCGACCTTGACCTCCTTACCAGCGTCGTCGATGGTGCGAAAACGCTGCATCTCATCGAGC
>NZ_JBXAXW010000218.1:0-311 GCF_056781975.1 Dellaglioa sp. CoH-57-MRSF-19 | reverse complement strand
ACCTACTACGATCCCGGGCCATCCAGACGCAGATGCGGTCGCAACGCCGGCACCTGTCGCAGCTCCTGTTGCTGAGGCTGCTGTCGAACAAGCTGCTTCGGAAGTTAAGGCAGATGAATCGCCTGCCGAAGTTGCTCAGGAGCCCGTGGCTGAACAAGAGGCCTCGGCCCCAGAAGCGCAAGAATCAGCACCTGAGGCGGAAGCTCAAGAGCCGGCACATGATGCAGGGACCGACGAGGCTGTGGAACATCAGGAAGCTGCACAAGAACAGGCCGACGGCGCTGCTGACGAGCACACTGCTGAGTAATCCT
>NZ_JBXAXW010000217.1:0-315 GCF_056781975.1 Dellaglioa sp. CoH-57-MRSF-19 | reverse complement strand
AACGCGGCAGGATCGCCCCGCACCTTCATAGTAGAACAAGCGTCAAGAAAATCAAGTGGTACTAGGGTTTTCCTTAGTTGTCGGAACATTATGGCATATGTAGCAGTCTTACGTTTCTTGCAGGGTACGACCCCTATACCAATATAACAAAGGGCCCCGTAGGGCCCCTTGCGTCAGTCGTCGGCTTCGTCCGGGCTTGCGCCATCGTCGGGGCCGGGCTCGTCGTCCGGAATCTCAGACGAGCGACCCAGAATCTCCGCGAGTTCGCGCAGGTCGGCGCGGTCCGTTTCGTGCATGTCCGGGTATTCTTCGCAC
>NZ_JBXAXW010000216.1:0-315 GCF_056781975.1 Dellaglioa sp. CoH-57-MRSF-19 | reverse complement strand
CTATATAGACAGCACCAAGCGGAAGCTTTGTATTCTTGATGCGCCCGTATACGTAGTTGTCTGTCGGGTTGCTGGAACCGTTAGGAATTGCCGATAGGCCGGCAACGCCGCCCGGTTTGTCTATCTGGTCAGATGGAATCGCACCAACATCGTTGGCAGTCAGAACCAAATACTGATCGGTCTTGCCATTGACTGATTGAATCTGCGTGCTCAGCAATCCTGAGGATGTCACGTTCAGACCAGCGCCGACGATAACGGCACCCAGCGTCGAGGTCGTAGCCGGTGGCAATGAACCGTTGCTCAGCTGCAACCACC
>NZ_JBXAXW010000215.1:0-316 GCF_056781975.1 Dellaglioa sp. CoH-57-MRSF-19 | reverse complement strand
AATGATGAACCGGCTTCCATTCGACATTGATGCGGCTGCGGCAGGGGCACAGATCATCACGCGTGATGGTCGCGGTGTCCAGCTGCTGGAGTACAGGCCCACTCTGCACGAGTCGGTGCGTGTACGTTGCCTCATTAATGGATCGAGGAACCCCATCACCTATTTCACTAACGGCTACAGAACCTTGGAGAAGAACACGAAATATGACCTCTTCCTCGTCAGATAAGTTTGCGGCGTCGATGCGTTCGCGAGCTATCAACTTCGACTATGTGGACGCGCACGGTTGGTACGGCACCAAGTTCCCGCTCGTTCATGC
>NZ_JBXAXW010000214.1:0-317 GCF_056781975.1 Dellaglioa sp. CoH-57-MRSF-19 | reverse complement strand
ACAAATACCCCGACCTCCGGTGGGAGGCGGGGTTTAATTTTTTCATACGTGGCAGCACCGCATGCAAAGTACATGCGATTGCAAAATGGCAGATACTTCCGCCACTTGCCTTTGTCATTATCGACTTTGAAGTCAGCCCATGAGGATTTGACTTCTACCATGACGATTTCGTTTTTGACGTGCACCGCCATTATGTCGGCACGTAGAGAACCGCCTTTATTGAGACCGACTTCGGCGCTGACCGCATACATCTTTTCACGCCAGTAATTTGCGACATGTTGTTTAATCAGCGTCGCGATCTCGGCCCGGGTCAATGT
>NZ_JBXAXW010000213.1:0-318 GCF_056781975.1 Dellaglioa sp. CoH-57-MRSF-19 | reverse complement strand
GCTGTACGGTGGTGGTATCCGTCCAGCGATGTACACACATGCCGGTGACGAGCAGACGGCAAAGACCACACTGGCCCTAATGGTCATGGTCAACGCCGTGAACAAGAACGTCCCGCTGATCGCGTTCTGGGACTACGAAGGCTCAACCAAGAACTCGAAACCGTATCTTGCATCCATTCTCAAGTCTATGGGGGCGAAGGTAGGCATCCGTGACGTATTCGGTAAGAAGGACAAAGAGACCGGTAAATGGGTTGTTCATCCGGTTGTGCAGTACTACCCAGAAACGGTGCGTGAGAAGTTCTTCGATTGAATGGCAAG
>NZ_JBXAXW010000212.1:0-320 GCF_056781975.1 Dellaglioa sp. CoH-57-MRSF-19 | reverse complement strand
ACCATGCAGCGCTCATAAAGAAATCGGCTGGTTGCGTTACCAATTCAGGATTACTTACTATTCGCTGATCGCCATAAACAGCTGCACTGTACGCACTGTAATTTGCGCGGCCTGTCAGATGAAAGGCACCGCGCCCTCGGAACGTCCAACCATCACCAGATGCGACATCTCCATTACCCATGCGCGATGCGTACACCAGATTCGCAAGCTTCTGCGGGTTATTTGTGTAATTTGGAGCGTACGCCTTGCTGGAATCCGACTGATCCATTGTGAATCGTGAGGGCCACACAGCGACCAACCGCTCGGGGGTCGTGTACGTC
>NZ_JBXAXW010000211.1:0-324 GCF_056781975.1 Dellaglioa sp. CoH-57-MRSF-19 | reverse complement strand
GCTAATCACACTTGACTGTGTGTATCTAGCATGGAACGGAGCCCCGATCCTCGCAACCTTCACCGCTCTCTGCCTGCTGTTCTTTGTCCGGTCTTTTTATTTTGTTCTGAGAAAGGCATGACGTATGAAAGCAGGTGATCGAGTAAAGTTGGTTGGCGCAGCAGCCGAGGTCTTCCCGGACTATGGTATCGGGCTCGTGGTAGACGACGCGCAGTGCCCTCCCACTCACGTTAGTGTGACGTTTGCGGCCCATGAAAAGCCGCTGTTGCTTAATCGCCGGTTGGTTGCGCTCGCGTAACCTTGAAGCCCCGCCCCGTGCGGGGT
>NZ_JBXAXW010000210.1:0-326 GCF_056781975.1 Dellaglioa sp. CoH-57-MRSF-19 | reverse complement strand
AACTTAATCTTATGAACAGCGGAGTTACGTCGGCCCCACATCGGGAGATGATCCTGCGCCCATTGCGGTATCGGCAGTTCCTGATCAATGGGCTTTTCTACGTTATCGTCCATATGCGTCCTTTGCTGCCGTGAGTTCGAGATGCATCCAGTGATACTTGCGCACCCGCTCGATGTCCTTGTCGCGCAGACCCTTGAGTCGGCGGATGTCAGAGTTGTGGCGCAGGTCCGCGAGCTTGACGATGATCGAGTCGAGACTCGACTTCACGCGCTCAACGTACACGTCCAGCTCTTCGCCCGCGATCTTCGTGAGATTCCGGATTCCGT
>NZ_JBXAXW010000209.1:0-326 GCF_056781975.1 Dellaglioa sp. CoH-57-MRSF-19 | reverse complement strand
ACCTTGTACTGGCTTGACGGCCGCCGCACCCTTATCTCGGGCCACCGTCCGTTCCACGAAGCATTGATGTTGGCTGGCTACGGCGGTGGTGCGATCCGCGCACTCGATTTCTATGCGTCCGGCGACAACACCGAATACACGTGGGACAGCGAGTCTCGCGACTGGATCAACAATTCCATCGCAACGCGCTTCGGGGGTCGTTGATGATCGGTCCTATTGACAACGATACCCGCGAATACCGTCAGTACACGACGTTGACCGCAGTGGGTCCGGGCACCATCAAAAGCATGCTCCGGGCGGCCGTGAACGAAGCTCTCGTCAAACAC
>NZ_JBXAXW010000208.1:0-328 GCF_056781975.1 Dellaglioa sp. CoH-57-MRSF-19 | reverse complement strand
GAACCATCATGCAAGGCAACGCACATTTCGAACGCATCTCGCGCAAGGCACCGGCCCGCGATTCCGACACGGTGCGCACTCGCGAACAGGCGCGGCGCAAGGCCCGACGCGAAAAACACGACTCGCGCGGCAAGCTCGCGTAAGGGGCTGACGATGACGACGAATCCGCTTATCGCCGCAATCCCGGAAGGCGCAGAAGTTACCGTGTACACGCGTGGCGGTCACTCGCACACGGGAACCGACGACACGACAACCGATGAAAGCGAACGCGGCTTGTTTGTCTTGTTCGCGCTGGTTGAGTCTGTGCCGAACGTGCAGAGCGTGAGAC
>NZ_JBXAXW010000207.1:0-328 GCF_056781975.1 Dellaglioa sp. CoH-57-MRSF-19 | reverse complement strand
GCATGACGCCTGCTGTGTGGCCTCTGCGCGTTCCCAATGGCCGCAAGGTATCTCGATCAGTGGAATTCGATGTTCACCCCCCCATTCGGGTGGAGTCTGCGCTAGACTGCACGCATCGGCCGGGGGGACGTCAAATCTCATCCCGGATGACTTTGGTCCGGGAGGAGATAGGTAAATGAGTGATAGCAATCCCGACGCCAGCCTCGGCGTGTTTGGTGCTGCGGCCCGTGCGGGCGATTACGTCGAGGAAGACACCATCCAGGTTGAGAGATCGCGTGAGCGCGGTTCTATGACGCCGGATCACGAACGCATCCCGCCTGCGCCAGTG
>NZ_JBXAXW010000206.1:0-329 GCF_056781975.1 Dellaglioa sp. CoH-57-MRSF-19 | reverse complement strand
CGTCAACGCTGCGCAGATCGATGGGTCACGAACAGGCAAATCGGCTGGCTGTTACCATCATGATTAATATGTGGGGCATCGACACGTCACGTGACGCGCGGTACCGCAATTTTGAGCGCCAGTGGGCGCAACTTGGAGAGCAGCAATGATCACGACGATGACGGGTTTTGACGTAGTTGAGTTGGAAGAGCGCGCGGAGCAACGGGCAAAGGGCAACATGTACGAAAATGAATCGTGCCGTATACGTGCCGACCAAGAAAAGCTCGTCGAGCTTAGTGGTGTGCTGGGATCATTGACGTGCACTGGTACCCAGAGTGCGGTTCTCGAAC
>NZ_JBXAXW010000205.1:0-331 GCF_056781975.1 Dellaglioa sp. CoH-57-MRSF-19 | reverse complement strand
AAGGACAGATCAGCGCGCTGTACGAAGAGTCGTTGAAGCCCGAGACGGACAAGAAGCGTATGGTCGAAATCAATCGCATGCTGGAAGAGTTGGATCACAAGCTTACGGCATTGATTGAAGAGGATCGCACAGCATACGCGCAGGACATCATCGACAAGATGTTCAAGGCATTTCCGCAGGGTGCTGAGTGGACCGAGGCTATGCAACGCATGGCAGAAGAAGAGTACTACGTGTACAGCCCATCGGCACGTCGTCGATTCCTGCCTGCGGCCATGACTCAGGATCAGCAGATCGTGGCGCAGCAGGTGCGGCGCGGTTCGAACTCTCCGAT
>NZ_JBXAXW010000204.1:0-333 GCF_056781975.1 Dellaglioa sp. CoH-57-MRSF-19 | reverse complement strand
GTGCGCGTCCATACACTCGGTAGCCAGTAGCCAGAGGCATACGCGGCAACGACAGCGTAATAGAGTTGGTGGTTGTGCCGCCCGTCGCAATCACCACAACTTCCGCGCTCGACGCCAACGATTCACCGTTGAAGCCGACTGCCGACACTTGATACTGATAAGTACCAGCAGGCAGAGTACCGACCGTCGAGCTACTAGTTGCATAAGGTTGAGCTGGTGCCGTGAGGGTCGCGCTAGAAATCGAGATTGCAGTGTTGTTGCCGTATGAGCCTTGGCCCATAGACGGGTAGAACAGAGCTATTGCGGTGGTAGCACCGCTGCCAACTTGTGGGA
>NZ_JBXAXW010000203.1:0-335 GCF_056781975.1 Dellaglioa sp. CoH-57-MRSF-19 | reverse complement strand
ATGCCGATGCTGTAAGCGTCTGACTCGTGTTGCGGTTGACCACGGTATTGAAACCGCGCCACGGCGTAACCGAGTTCGCGCCCGCAATCTTGATCCACGAATTACCAAACGCAACAGCCAAGTCACCGACTGCCCACGACGTGATTCCATCAAGCGCGGTGGTACCAGCAACTGTTACCAGATACGCCGAACCGTTTGCCGGAACTGTTTGGTAGAACGGATTGGTTGCGTTATACCCGGTATCGGTGGTCTGCATACCGCTCGCCAAAAGCGCCGTGTTCGTATCGATGGTGTTAAGACCTGCGTACTGAGATACGTGGTTGGCGTTAGCATCG
>NZ_JBXAXW010000202.1:0-336 GCF_056781975.1 Dellaglioa sp. CoH-57-MRSF-19 | reverse complement strand
ATTCCAGCCTGCGTCAGTGCATGCCCGCAGCCCGACCCCAAAATGATTGCCTTCCCATATACAGCCACGCTCACGAGCCCAATCTGCGAGTGCGGCACCCGCATAATAGACGCCGTTATTAAGACCCATCAACGCGCCCGTGCCCCGAATCCATACTCGGGATTCCAAAAGTACAGGACTCACACGTGTAGGAAACGTGGCTGTACCATCGGCGGCGTAACTGTACACCAAGAAATCGGTTTTGGCCAATTCATGTACGATGTGTTCCACCAGCGTCCTCCTTATACTCTTTCCACACATCGATCACGACACACAAAAGGGTGAAGCTCCCGACCA
>NZ_JBXAXW010000201.1:0-339 GCF_056781975.1 Dellaglioa sp. CoH-57-MRSF-19 | reverse complement strand
GAAGCCATGGGCCTGATGGCCAACCGCACATCGCGGTCGCTGCACGGGCGTAAGCAGTTCAGCCCGAAGTCGCTTCTCGAAGCCACGTCCAACGACCTGAGCGCGCGTGCCCGGCTAGTTGAGATTCGAGTTCGAGCCACAGTCAACCTCGACCTTCTGCAAGAAGCGTGCGACGCGCTACGCAACCACATCTACACCGAGTATGCACAGGAGCTGAAGCAATTCGGTAGCAGTGCCGAACAGCGGAAAGCACTGGTCGAGCGTGTGCAGGGTACGGCCCGAACGCTGATGACCGAGGGAAAGGCACTCGTAGACGTGCTGGACCAGATCGTGAAGGAC
>NZ_JBXAXW010000200.1:0-341 GCF_056781975.1 Dellaglioa sp. CoH-57-MRSF-19 | reverse complement strand
GTACAGCTAAGGCTCTCAGGGCCCTTAAAAATGAGCTGACGAGTCTGCGCGAGATTGCATATCTGGGCGAGCTTAACGAAGAGACGCTGGACCTTACTGCACTCAGCAATTGGGATGTACTGTTGGTCCAACTTCTGGAAACTTCGCAAACGCGTTTCGACGAGCAGCGGATGCTGTTGACCAGCGATCAAGAAGAACAGACCCCGGCTTTGTCCGAATCCGAGCTGAAAGACCCTGTGTTTAGCACAAAGATGAAAGACGTGCTTAACACCGTTTCTGGCTCCAGTGGGTCGCTTCCGAAGCCTGAGGCCGGTGCTCCATTCACGCTCGGTCGAACTTCG
>NZ_JBXAXW010000199.1:0-341 GCF_056781975.1 Dellaglioa sp. CoH-57-MRSF-19 | reverse complement strand
CTATCGACTGGGAAGGTCCTCTAGACTTTCCGGGGCAGGAGATAGAGTGCCCTGAGTGCAGAGAGTGGCACGCGGCCGATAGGTGGGCAGCGTATGACACCTATTGCGAATCATGTGGAGGACACCCAATTCTTTCGTGTCCTAAAAATCATTACTTCGACCCCTACGGAGGTGATGGTGGCACAACACTCAATATGAGATACATACATGAAACCTCTGAATCAGATTCGTCGCTTTGAAGTCAGTACTCCTGAAGGTTGGGTCCCTGTGCATTGGGAACAGCTTGACATCGGTGATGTTGTCCGAATCTTGCCCTCTGTATCGGAACACGATCATAACCT
>NZ_JBXAXW010000198.1:0-341 GCF_056781975.1 Dellaglioa sp. CoH-57-MRSF-19 | reverse complement strand
GGCCGTAGCTGCTCACCTAATTTCCGGTACTCGGCCGGTTCGATCGTGAGCACTCCCCCGGCTTGCCGGCCCGGCTGGGTGATGTCTGCGGTGATACGTGGGTCGACGTCGGTGGGATGGAAGGCGGGGATCACGACTGTGTCACCGCGACGCCACCGGCGGTCAAAGCAAATTCGGCCACCAATTGTTCATACGTCATTCCGGCAGCAGCTGCCATCGTCGCCAGGTTCCCTTGCCGTGACATGCCCGGGAGAGTGTTCACCTCCAGGAACCAGGACTCACCCGCCGCGTCGACGAGGTAGTCCATTCGGACAAACCCCGTCAGCTTCAGCTTCCGATAC
>NZ_JBXAXW010000197.1:0-342 GCF_056781975.1 Dellaglioa sp. CoH-57-MRSF-19 | reverse complement strand
GCCAGACCCAACGACTCACATACTCGTGCAGGTTCTTCGGAGTCACAAACAACTACCACATCCGAGTACTTGTGCCGCGCCAAGTTTTGCAGACGTATTAGGTCCTGAGTAAGCCTACCCTCTACAGCAGGTGTCCATCTATCAAACACGATACCCCAGAAAAGGATACGAGGTTTCATTTCTTTGCTCCTTTGGGCAGGCGCGGAAGTCGAGCTGCGCTCACGCTGTATATGCGCGAGGACCCAGCAACGACTACCTGTACTGAATGTTGCGACACCGGGTGTGCACGAACCCCGAATCGTTGCCCCTTTTCGAGTACGAGGTTCGCGCTAACCGCAGTCG
>NZ_JBXAXW010000196.1:0-343 GCF_056781975.1 Dellaglioa sp. CoH-57-MRSF-19 | reverse complement strand
AATCTTGAAGATGCACTTGTGTGTCTTCGTCAACTGAAGGAAACACTCTGATGGTAAAGGACGCGTTGAAGGCAGGAGGCACCTACGGACTAGTGGGTGAATCTACACAGAACCACTACGAAGGTCCTGTAACAGCACCGGTCTCTCAGCTTGAGTGGTGGCGCTAAAGCCTAACAGCAGAACTTAGTGGACTGTCCACCGACATTGAAGATTTCCGCGTGTATCTGGCTCCGTATCTTCCTCTCACAGAATTTGACGATTCGGTGGGTGTAGCGTGCGAGTCCGCTGCCCAGAAATACCAGTGGCCAACAAGTCAAAACAGACCGGTGGAAGCTGCGTTCCT
>NZ_JBXAXW010000195.1:0-344 GCF_056781975.1 Dellaglioa sp. CoH-57-MRSF-19 | reverse complement strand
CCGTGACCTATGCGGACAAGGTCGAATTCGCGATGGGGGATATCACCTCTGAACTCGCAGCCGCTGCGGGCTCGAATGGCGCCATCGATGACCCATACCTCGAGGAGCTGGGCGCGCCCTAAAACCTGCCCAGGAACAGCGACAAAACGAAACTGAGACAACGCAGGCCGAATTGCAGGTGGGGCGATACCGAGGCTTCGTTCCATCGATCGATGCCATACGGTACAGGCATGGCTGCCCGTGACAACGACAACCTCCTCACGCTCGCGTTCGCTCTCGAATCAAACCCGGGCGCGTACGCACTGCTTGTCGGCGCCGGAGTGTCCAAAGGTGCTGGACTGCCC
>NZ_JBXAXW010000194.1:0-347 GCF_056781975.1 Dellaglioa sp. CoH-57-MRSF-19 | reverse complement strand
ATTCGGGCGCAGCCGAGAGTTTATTCGCCGGATCGCAAGAGAACACAATCTATAGGAGATTTAAAGGCCGTCACGTCAGATTACCCACGACGCGCGCGAGGGTAAAGGAAGCAAAGAAAGTTTGGAGCACAAGTGGGATAAAGCCAAGGGGATAGCAGAAAAAGAATATGGTCCCGGGCACTGGGGTGCTGTCGAACACATTTATCAGAATATGCGAGATTCAAAGAAACATGAATCTTCGGTAGAACTAAACGCGGCTGAACGAATTATCGAAGACGAGAAAAGCGATAGTAAATAATCGGAAAGTGGTGTACAATTGCCGCTTTGTATACCACTTTCAGGAGTAT
>NZ_JBXAXW010000193.1:0-347 GCF_056781975.1 Dellaglioa sp. CoH-57-MRSF-19 | reverse complement strand
GCGGGATACCACGGACACCGAACTTTTCCGGCACCTGCGTGTTCTCGTCAACGTTCAGCTTATTGAACTTGACTCGTCCTTCATACTCAGGTGCCAGTGCCTCAAGAGTCGGCATTAGCATCTTGCACGGACCGCACCACGGTGCCCAGAAGTCGAGCAGGGCATAGCCCTTGTGGTTCACGATCTCGTTTTCGAACGTTACGTCTGTGACCTGATTCAATTCGCTCATACCGATCCTTGCGCCTCTGCCTGCTCGATCGTCAGGCCAAATTTACTTTCGAAATAAACATAGTCATATGCTACGCACAGATCACGGCCGATGCCGGATACCGCGTGCATGAACTCTG
>NZ_JBXAXW010000192.1:0-348 GCF_056781975.1 Dellaglioa sp. CoH-57-MRSF-19 | reverse complement strand
GCTGGAGTACGACATGGTCCGGATTCACGCGATCCTGCATCAGGCCACCGGCGACAGCATCATCATCATGAACGAGATCTTCACCTCGACGACCGTGAGCGACGCGATCTTCCTCGGCACACAGATCCTCGACCGGATCATCGCTCTCGGTGCGCTCGGAGTGTGCGTCACCTTCGTCGACGAGCTCTCCACCCTCGGCCCGGAAACCGTCAGCATGGTCGCCGACGTCGACCCGGCCGACGTCACCACCCGCACCTTCCACCTCAGCCGGCGCCCTGCCGACGGCCTCGCCCACGCCATCGCGAGCGCAGCCCGATACGGGCTCACCGCCGAACGCCTGCAGGAAAG
>NZ_JBXAXW010000191.1:0-348 GCF_056781975.1 Dellaglioa sp. CoH-57-MRSF-19 | reverse complement strand
ACGTGGGCGTAATCGGGCAGCGTGGTTCCAAGTCGAGTTTGACAGCACTCCTATCTAGTTACGCACTGCATCGATATGTCAAATTCCCGAATTATGCGTCGCTCTCGAAGTCAATGCAGGCCTCCACCGAATTGACTGGCACCTTTGTTAGCTTGACCTTCGCAAAAGCTGTTGCCGTCTTGTGGACACCGTTTCGCAAGATTATTGAGGAATCTGATTGGTGGAAAGGTCTGTNCGAAATTCTGAAACACCACGGCGATGCTATGGGGACCGAACTTTACAAACTGAGTTCGCTGTACTTCACGCTCGGGTATAAGAACATTCGATTCTATCCTTCTGGTCCAAAAT
>NZ_JBXAXW010000190.1:0-349 GCF_056781975.1 Dellaglioa sp. CoH-57-MRSF-19 | reverse complement strand
ATCTTCTTCAGCTCATCAAACTCACGAACCGAGAGCAGGGCATACATGGGAGTGCCCATGTAGTGCTCGAATTCCATGTTCCAGTTACGCGTTACGTAGCGCATAATGCCCAGGACCGTGGCCTTCGCGTCGATTCGACCGTGCATGGGAATCAGTGCTGACCGCTTCAGCAAATCCGCAATCTGCGCATCGCGATCAGCCAAATCGTAGCCATCGATGTTCAGGAGCCGGGCGAGACGTGTGCCGTGCTCCGCGATCCACTGTTCATCAGAGCACGTTTCGGCCTCGACGCGTGCATCGTTGCGACCTGCTTGATAGGCAGACTCCATATCGCGCCGCACCATACGCA
>NZ_JBXAXW010000189.1:0-352 GCF_056781975.1 Dellaglioa sp. CoH-57-MRSF-19 | reverse complement strand
GTGCACCCGCTGCGCTATCGTTTCGATTTCTCCGCCGCAACGCCCTACCTGGTTTCCCGCGGCTACCTCGACCCCGACGCCGCCGCCGAAGCCGCAACGCGTCTCGCCCGCCAGGGCGGCACCTGATCGCGGCTCCCCGCTCCCCCGACCCCGACGACCCGAACCGGAAAGCATGACCTACGAACGCCTCAACCCCGACCGTGCTGGAGAGCTCCCGATCGATCCCGACCTGGAGGTGGAAGACCCACGCGCCCGCGCACCACGGCCGATCCACCTGCACTGGAAGTACATCGGCCTCGTCTTTGCCGGCGGGGCCATCGGAACCTGCATCCGCTACCTACTCTCCACAGTC
>NZ_JBXAXW010000188.1:0-352 GCF_056781975.1 Dellaglioa sp. CoH-57-MRSF-19 | reverse complement strand
CACACCCGCGCCAAGGGGCCACGTAGGGTCCGCACCGGATACGCTCTGAATCACCAAGTCGTCGATGAAGTAACTGACGAAGTTCGAGGCAAAGAACTTGAGGCGGTTAGCAATCTGTCCTGTGGTGAAGTTGTCAGCGCTCCACGTCACAGGAATATCTTGCTGAACGGTAGCCCCGTTAATCGTGTACGTTGCGCTCATCACTGCCGATGAAGCTGTGCTCGTCGTACTGTAGTACGAGAACTGAAGCTGAACCCAGTAGTACGTGTTCAACTGTATGTTGAAGTTGTATGGGGAACTCGTCGGACTGTTGACGTTAGTAACGAGCTGAAGGTTCGTGCCGCCTGATGAC
>NZ_JBXAXW010000187.1:0-352 GCF_056781975.1 Dellaglioa sp. CoH-57-MRSF-19 | reverse complement strand
CTCGTCGAAAGCAGACGGCCGCTCCGGAGTCTGGAACGTCGGCGGCGACTCTGACGCCAACGCCTTCAACACCGTCGTCCGCGAGATCCCAAGCTGTCTCGCGATCTGCGCCTTCGGCACTCCCTCCGCCAGATGCAACTGCCGAATCAAGGCCCAATGCTCCAAGGAGATCACCCGTCCAATCGTGGAGTAGGTGTCCAGATCTCAAAGAGCGAATGTGTTCAGTTCCTCACGAGCGCTGACAAACAGGCTGATTGTAAATACGAGAACCCAACCCACAGCAGCGGATTAAGCCCTCTTTCGCCCTTGCAGAAACAACCTTACATGCGCGCCTCCGGCGACGCCAGCAAGC
>NZ_JBXAXW010000186.1:0-354 GCF_056781975.1 Dellaglioa sp. CoH-57-MRSF-19 | reverse complement strand
ACAGCAACTGCCTCAATCCTTCATTCGGGCGGGCGTGACGCGCACGCAAATTGCGGCAGCTGCCGCAACCAATAAGGTCGAGGCGCGTATTAACATGAGTGCTGATGTGGCAGGTGCAGGGCTGTGCCCTGAATGCCGCAAGCCCATGGAACGCAGCAACGCGAACGGGTTTCCCGTCATGATCTGCGAAGCGCACCGGATTGCTATTCCAATGCCGGACGGCACCTTCTAAGGAATCGTCATGGCTAAGAAAAAAGCAGAGTTGTCCATCGAAGATATGATGGGATTTGATCTGCGACCCAAAACCGAAGAGCCTGCGCCCGAGAAGAAGGTTAAGAAAAAGGTGAAACGACC
>NZ_JBXAXW010000185.1:0-355 GCF_056781975.1 Dellaglioa sp. CoH-57-MRSF-19 | reverse complement strand
GGTAGAGAGTCTGGACGTTGAACAAAGCATGCGCGAGAAGATCGTAGATGTACGACGCCGAGTACTAAACAAGATTGTTAAATAAGGAGTAGCACATGCTTCAAAACATAATTCAGCACACGCGTGCAGCACTCGTTGCACACAACGTGATGCGCAGCACCGAGATCGAAATCTTGATACTGTCTGATGGCCCGCTCCCCACGATGAATGCCGTGCATCTTCGCGACGAGTTCAAGAACGAGCCACGTGTTGCGGTTGTCGAGATGCTGAACACTGGCGATCCAATGCCAGAACACATTGTGCGTGGCTCGACGCGCTGCGCCTTCATCAACGGTGCATCACGCGCTCTTACTAC
>NZ_JBXAXW010000184.1:0-356 GCF_056781975.1 Dellaglioa sp. CoH-57-MRSF-19 | reverse complement strand
CCCATATAATATGGGGCTTACCGTCGCAGAAGCCGAGAAACTGTTGGTTCGAGGTTACGGCGGTGCCGTCCACGGTGAACAGGGCAGGCATCGGCATCTCTCCGTCCCACACCCTAAGTGCGTCGATTCCCTGAGCGCCGCGCGGCAAAATCACCTGCACGTCGAATCCAGTGCAGTGAGCACGCATAGGGCTGCTGAGCATATCCAGCTCACCGTTTCGCACCTGTACGTCGGTAACCACCAGCACCTGCCGGTGCCCCTTATACGGAGTGTAACCGCCGATGAAGTTACTGCCGAAGCAAATCGGGCAACTGGAATCGGCGTACCCTGTAAGACCTGTATCCATATCCCCAAGA
>NZ_JBXAXW010000183.1:0-357 GCF_056781975.1 Dellaglioa sp. CoH-57-MRSF-19 | reverse complement strand
GTGTGATTGTGACGAAACGTCGGAGCGGTCTCACGTTCAACGACATCGAGGAAGGCGAGCTGTTCAAAATCGGAGCCAACATCCGCGTCCGTTTCGGAAACGACGGCTATCTCGTGTGGACATCACCGGATTCGGGCTCTGCCGATTTCCGACGCACGTTCAACGGCAGCGAAGGCGTTAACCGGGTCACGCGTGTCGAGTTCTAGGTGGAAGAGTGGGCGAACCTGAGATCGTGCGCCTACGTCAGGCCCTACGCCAGATAGTGGCGATGACGAGCCGCGCCGAAACGACAGTATCCGACGTGCGGGCTGTTGCCGTTTCTGCGTTCGTGGATACCATCATCGACAAGATTCCGAC
>NZ_JBXAXW010000182.1:0-357 GCF_056781975.1 Dellaglioa sp. CoH-57-MRSF-19 | reverse complement strand
AAAATTACCCGAAGTTGGGTTGGGGGGCCCCGTCCAACGGGACTTTGGTGGACACCCCTTACCTCGCCCCCCTCGGCATGTCAGACTGGACGACGATCCACTACGTCAACTCTTACCCGGGCGCTGGCAAGACATATGCTGCGCTCAATATCGCGGAGGCTACGCTTAATGACCCCACAGCCAACTACGTTTTGGTGTACGCGGCCCCTACGCTGCGTCTGCTTTCGCAGTTCCGGGCCGATCTGCTGCGACGCAAACCTGCGGCAAAGTCTCGCGTTCATCTCATTGACTCCGAATCTGATGATCTGGCTGTAGCCCAGCAACTAGAGGGCAAGTTGAACGGTGCCTCTGTAGGTT
>NZ_JBXAXW010000181.1:0-358 GCF_056781975.1 Dellaglioa sp. CoH-57-MRSF-19 | reverse complement strand
CGTTGGCGTCTAGGTTATACAGCGAATTGGTGTTCGTTGCCTGCATAAAGATGTTGCCGCTACCAACAACTATCTTTGGCTTTGCAGACCAAAAGGGGTTACTCAGAAACATTGTTTTCTCCTGTAGTGCCCCATAAAATTAGAGCACTTCAGTTTTTAGTGTACCCGTAGAGTACTGGAAACGCCATAGTTTTCCAAGCCGCGCGCTCGACTGGAGACTGGAATTCATAGTCCGGATCGCCTACCGCAACACGCAGCGCGGACAGCAGAATGTCGCCTTTGAAGTGGGGGTCACGTCGAAGCTGGATCAGTGCGGCGAGAAACAGGCCGCGCGAATCGGCACCAGCATGAGCAAAAC
>NZ_JBXAXW010000180.1:0-358 GCF_056781975.1 Dellaglioa sp. CoH-57-MRSF-19 | reverse complement strand
CCACAGCCTACCTCGACGAGATGCGTGAAATCTACGAAAAACGTGGATTTTCTACACGTCAGGATCGCGACAGGCTGGGGTATCCCACACTCGTCATCGAGTGGCCGGCACCAGCCGATCCGAGTAGAATCACGCTGAGCATTGAACGTTCGACGTTGAGCGCGGCTCCGCGCCGCAAATGAAAAACCCCGTCAGACGCGAATCTGACGGGGTTTTTGTTTTGGTGGCGTTCGACGTTCACAGCATATACGGACTGTCAACGACCTTCACCGGTTTCTTCTTGCCTTTTATGCCAAGTGCCTCGTTTATGGCTCTCGATTCACGGCGCTTTTGATCCGCGTCCCGCACCATCTTCGGG
>NZ_JBXAXW010000179.1:0-358 GCF_056781975.1 Dellaglioa sp. CoH-57-MRSF-19 | reverse complement strand
AAGGTGACGCGCCTTCTCACGCGAAAATGACTGTGTGCCGAATATGCAGAGTGCGGGAATCCCCGCAAGAATCAGGCGTAGCGCGTCACGCTGCCCCTCGACGATGACGACGGTGCGCGTCCCCATCTCCTTCATCATGTTCATCACGTAATCGTACGGCCACAGGCCATCCTGACGCGACCAATTCGCGCCTTTTCGGCTCGGTGCCAGCAAATACGACGGCAAATTACGATCGCTATCGTCTTTACGCAAACGCGCGCGAAAGTACCCCTTCTGCTCACCACGCACCATTACCGGCAGGTAGATGAACTTCGTCTTCGACCACGTATCGTAGTCGTCGAGCCATTTGACACACATC
>NZ_JBXAXW010000178.1:0-359 GCF_056781975.1 Dellaglioa sp. CoH-57-MRSF-19 | reverse complement strand
TTTCTTTGCGCACAAGATCGCGAACGATCTTATCAATATCCTTGTTATTGGAATAAAGGCCCATTTTCAAAACCCCTTTTTACGTGCGGCGCGGAGTCGTGCCGTATCGGGGTAATGGTCGCGGGTTCCGGCCGCGATGCACGCGACAATCGCGACGGCGGCAATCGCACAGCAAAGAAAGGTGCCAAACGTTAAGATCATTTTTAAGCCTCGGGTTAATGGCTCACGTGAGCCTATGAGAAGCATTCTATAGACTGTCGGGTGCCGCGTCAACAGTATCCGACTAAATCACTCAGGTATTAGGCAAAAGGAAAGGGGCCGATTGGCCCCTTTAGATTATGCGGATGCGCGCTGCGTAC
>NZ_JBXAXW010000177.1:0-361 GCF_056781975.1 Dellaglioa sp. CoH-57-MRSF-19 | reverse complement strand
GAAACAGCTTGGCGCATGGCAGAAGAAGCCGCGTGCCAAGATTCTTGGCGATCTGGATGCGCTGATCCCGGCTATCGAGAAGGATCGCGCGTACGAAGCTGAAAAGGCGACCAAGAAGTTCAAGGTTTCGTAAATAGTGCTTGACCGATGAGGGTTGAATTGCTATAGTTCAATCCTCGTCGCAAAACGGGATGTGCCAGATTCCCGATCCAAATATTTGGCTTTATCCGTAACGGAGAGTAATAGATGTCGAAGAAAGTTTAAGCAGCGTTTATCGAGAAGTTTGGCGTTGGCACTGGTGTTCTGGTAGCAATTCGCGGCTCTGAAGATTCGGGTCTGGTGGATTCGGGCCAGATTCTGG
>NZ_JBXAXW010000176.1:0-362 GCF_056781975.1 Dellaglioa sp. CoH-57-MRSF-19 | reverse complement strand
GGTCTCCGTTTTCAAGCGTCCCGAAGAACAGCTCATGAGGGCGGACCCACGTCTTTCGTTCATGCGGCCACACGTGTTCGTAGATCACCATCTCTTCCTGTGTCTCCGAGTGCGTGGCAAGTCCCACGAACTTGTAGAGACCACCTTTGTAGTGGCGATGCGTGGCCTCGCGCAACGCGCGCTGATGATCCAACTCGATCTGCACCGCGTCTTCCACGGCATTGCTGCCCACCGCGTAATCCGCATCCGGGTCGATGCCCTCATCAGCAGCTGCACGCTCGAACGCCGCGAGATCGAGACGGACAAGCGACACCAACTGACCAACTACGGAACACAGGTTATAGGCTTCCGTGTCCATCACG
>NZ_JBXAXW010000175.1:0-362 GCF_056781975.1 Dellaglioa sp. CoH-57-MRSF-19 | reverse complement strand
AACTCATCTAGACGTTCGCGACCTGTGTAGCGGCCTTCACCATCGCGGATGAGCTTTTTGCACCCGTGGCACCGATATTCTTCGTCATCCACTGCATCAGCCATACTTCTTCCTCCATATTTCTCAAATACGGCAGCACGAGTGCCAAGGCACTGGGACTCAACTCCACTACGTAAAGCCCGTTTTCCACACGCTCCCGACCTTGGCGCACGCGCCATGCACTGATGTAGCGGAAATGGTGACTTCCTAGTTCACGTCCCCACTCATCGCGAAGGCCATGGTGCGTGACAATCACGATTTCCCGGTCATGCTCAGCACGCTCGATGACAGCTGTGCGCGCCACCATGCGTCGGAAGTGGGTG
>NZ_JBXAXW010000174.1:0-363 GCF_056781975.1 Dellaglioa sp. CoH-57-MRSF-19 | reverse complement strand
GCAACGCGCACGCGCCGGACAGATTCGGCAAAGCCGCGCGCACCATGTCGGCACGGTCGGGGAACGTCTGGAACTGACGATTAAATGCGAGCGTATTATCACGCTTGACGATGGGGCCCGGTTCGATTCGTTTGGTCCGCGCTACCTGTACGCCTGTATCACGCCGGAAGGGGCCCCATCGTCTATATAGGGGCGTCTAATGCGATGCCGCGTGAAGGGGAAACGGTGCGCATCAAAGCGGGCATCAAAGAGCACGGCGATTACAAGGGGACGCCTCAAACCCGGATCGCGCGCCCGTCGCGAATCACAGCATAAAGACCGATTAAATTAGTCGGGTATTGTTGACGCGATACCCGACATGGC
>NZ_JBXAXW010000173.1:0-365 GCF_056781975.1 Dellaglioa sp. CoH-57-MRSF-19 | reverse complement strand
AAATAGCGCGAGGCTCCGGTTCTGATCGGGGCGGAAGCTTATCGAACCCCAACAACGGACTATATTCGTCGTCAAGAGCACGTGCCCGCTCCCACCCATTGATCCACAGCGCCCGCGCGATCCCCGTCTCCGGGTTTTGATCGAGAGTCATTCCCGACCAGTAGGCGTCTCGGCCCGCGCGGCGTGGATCGGTCATTCGATATTCCGATATGCGTGTTCGATACGGTCAGCCAGACGACGGCGTTCGCACGCGACCTCTAGACACATGGCCTCTTGAGCAGATGTTAGGCAATCTTGGCCGATCTTCTCAAACTTTTGTGCTTCTGTACGAAGTAGGTCGATGCACACCAGCATCTCCTTAGGCG
>NZ_JBXAXW010000172.1:0-367 GCF_056781975.1 Dellaglioa sp. CoH-57-MRSF-19 | reverse complement strand
AATCACGGGTAACCACGCGCCCTATCGCAATGGGCTGGCAGGTATCGGTGCCGCCTCCGTTCCACAGGGCTTGATTGGCTGGGTTGGAGCAGTATCCGAAAAAGCAGATGACGTTCTTTACCTTCCGATCACCGAGTGCGCAGGTAATAACACGCGTCCTCTGGGGTTTGCATTTCAGCTAGCTGGGTCTGGTAGCGCCACTGTCCAGTTCACGCTGCAAAATGCAGGTCTGGCTTGTGATCCAGACCCAGCCGTGCAGGCCGCTGTGAAATGGGTAGACGGGCCAACACCTATTACCCTCACCGGAAACGGGCCGATAGTTCAATCGGATATGCCGTTCTCCGCACTAAAGGTAACTTTCGCTTCG
>NZ_JBXAXW010000171.1:0-372 GCF_056781975.1 Dellaglioa sp. CoH-57-MRSF-19 | reverse complement strand
ATGCCGAGCGTGGCACAGAAAAAGTGCATAGCCCGAATCTTGGGCACTGCGTCGTCACCGTCCGTCGAGTAGATGAAGCGACCCCGGAACTCATAGGGGCCCGGTGGTGGCGTCCATTTTGCCTTCTTCACGACGCCAACAATCTTCGGAATCACATCGCCCGACTTCAGGACCTTGACGTGAGCACCCTCACCGATACCACGTTCCATCATCCATGTCGCGTTATGCGCTGTGGCCTGCGTCACGACTGTCCCGTCGATTTCGGTTGGCGTGATCTTGATCTTCGGTTGCCAGCGCCCGAGCCGCGTCTTCTTCCAGTGAATGGATGTGACTTCCACGACATCCGCACCCGCTTCATCATTGACCTTGAAC
>NZ_JBXAXW010000170.1:0-372 GCF_056781975.1 Dellaglioa sp. CoH-57-MRSF-19 | reverse complement strand
AACTAATAAAACGCGGTGTTTCTCGGCTTATTGCTTAAAAATTTAATAAATATTATCTAGTTTTCAAAGAACAAATTCGACAATTAATATTGTCAATGGAGCCTAACGGGATCGAACCGATGACCTCCTGCGTGCAAGGCAGGCGCTCTCCCAGCTGAGCTAAGGCCCCATAATGGGTATTTTATTAATTGGTAAATGGGCCTAAATGGACTCGAACCATCGACCTCACGCTTATCAGGCGTGCGCTCTAAACCAGCTGAGCTATAGGCCCGTAAACGCTTTTGAGAGTAGATCTCTCAAAACTAAACAAATTTTCGACAAGTGTGTAGGTTTCCGTAATATTCCTTAGAAAGGAGGTGATCCAGCCGCAGG
>NZ_JBXAXW010000169.1:0-373 GCF_056781975.1 Dellaglioa sp. CoH-57-MRSF-19 | reverse complement strand
CGAGTCAACGACCACAATTTTCAGGTTCGTGATTGGCTGTTTGTGCGTGAATTTCGTGAGGGCCGGGTCCAAGACCGCGAGTTCATGGCCCGCATCACCCACATACAGTCAGGATATGGGTTGCCCGAGAACTTGGTGGTGCTATCATTTCAGATTCACGAATGGTACGTCGAGGGCCAGTGCGTGACCGATGAACAAGCACCCGTTGCGGATGCATACGCACTTGACATCGGCCCGTAATTACTCCATAATTTTAGATGGGGATGGTCCCCTGTCTAGGAGTAACTTATGAGTATGCTGATCAGCGCAGAACCCACCAAAATCGACGAAATCATCGAGATGTTTACGCGTCTTGGTAACAGGTGCGAAAGAC
>NZ_JBXAXW010000168.1:0-373 GCF_056781975.1 Dellaglioa sp. CoH-57-MRSF-19 | reverse complement strand
GAAAAAGCGCAATCTTGCGGCTTACGACATGCGCACTCTTCTCGCGATTCAGGCACGGCTCGCTGCCGTCACATTCAAACCCACGAACGACAAGAAGTTCCCGGCAAAGGCCGCTGATCGCGCAGAAGGCGTAAAGGGTAGCATGCGTCTCCCGGCCAACAAAACCTTCAAGCTGGTGCTTCGCGCCAACAAGAAGAAAGACACTGGCGCACTTGCGGTGCGCGTCGTGTCCGTTTCGCAAGATGTGAAGCTGAAGTCCGGTGTGGTAAAGAGTGTTGAACTCACGAAGCTTGATCCGGTTGCACGTATGTTCAAGCGTGCCGCACGCTTCCTGCCTGCTGCATTCCAGAATGTTCAGGCACCCCCGAAGCTG
>NZ_JBXAXW010000167.1:0-377 GCF_056781975.1 Dellaglioa sp. CoH-57-MRSF-19 | reverse complement strand
ACCTTGGCCACCACAAGGTGTTCGCTCCGCTCGAAGAGTTCGCGATGCCCCACGATATGGTGCTCATGCTTCGTCCGTGCCCGGAGGAACTGACAGCCACGTACGTGTCGAAGGCGAGCGGCATCGAGGTCGCCAAGTCGCGAATTGTTGGCGCTTGACAGTTATTTCGATCTAGTGTAACCTAGTCGTATTCGGGTCCTTGGGGCCCGCTCTGTCAACGCCACAAAAGGAAAGGACGTGCAAAAGAAAGACTTGCTGACACAAGCATTGCCCAAGGCGATGGTAGACAGCTACCGTTGTGGCGACTGCTTGCATTTTAAGGCACATCGCCACAGCGACCACGAGAAACCGTGCAGTGAAGAGGGTATCAAAGCCGG
>NZ_JBXAXW010000166.1:0-379 GCF_056781975.1 Dellaglioa sp. CoH-57-MRSF-19 | reverse complement strand
AGATCAACGTGACGCTTCGTGAGGTCGTGGAGACGGACGGCAAGTTCGATTTCGAAACTCACTTCCTGTCGCTGAGTATCCCTGAACTGCTGGCCAAGTGGTTGGAGCTGCGCGTCGAACTCGAACTGAAGTCGTTGGCATATCGAGTGCGGAAGCAGGAAGCGGCGATTGCGTACACCGAACTCCTGATCTACGCGGTTGATCATCTGGATTCCCTGATGAAGGCCCTGAAGTCGAAGGACCCAGATGCGATGCTCCAGAAGCTGATGAAGGTGACTGCCGAGCAAGCCAAGCAGCTGCTTGATCTGCCGACTCGGCGTTGGTCTAAGCTGGATCAAGAGCAGATGAAGGTCAAGCTCAAGGAGCAGCAGGCGCACCT
>NZ_JBXAXW010000165.1:0-380 GCF_056781975.1 Dellaglioa sp. CoH-57-MRSF-19 | reverse complement strand
CTGACGGGTACCCGTCAGAGGCGGAGTACCTGTTCTGGTCTCGGCACATCTGCGGGCTCGCCTGCCTGCGATCCGTGCTGCGCGCCTGGACCCCACATCAGGGCGAGATTGCCATGTATGAGCTCATCCAACGGGCGCAGCAGCGGAACGCGCTTGTCCGTGCTGAGGAGACCGTTCAGGGGTTGTTCTATCAGCCGTTCGGGGACTGGGTCCGCGACGACTTCGGCATCGACAGCGCCGTCCACCCGATCGTTGAGGCGCCCGGCCTCCTCGAGCACGTCCGCGACGGACAGGTCGCGTTCGCCTCCGTGTCTTCCGAGATCCGCTACCCTGAACGCCCCAACGCTCGGCGGGGTGGCCACCTGGTCCTCATTCACGCT
>NZ_JBXAXW010000164.1:0-382 GCF_056781975.1 Dellaglioa sp. CoH-57-MRSF-19 | reverse complement strand
CGCGTGTCAAGGATAAGAAAAAGAAGGGGCGCGCGGGTACTGAAGACCTTGAGAACATGCCGGTCACCGAGGTTATGCAGCATCAGCAGGCTGGTGACTTTAATGCTGTCGGTCGCTACCAGATCATTACGACCACGATGCCCGAGATCGTTCGCGGCCTAGGCTTGACCGGTCAGGAGAAGTTTGATAGGACTACTCAAGACCGTATGTTCGATTACCTGATTGGTGTCAAACGCCGGGCTATTGGTGATTACATCTCGGGGCGTTCCGATGATCTGAATGCTGCGGTCTACGCCGCATCGCAGGAGTGGGCGTCGGTAGCCGCTCCCGCAGGTATGCCTCGGGACAAAAAGAAAAAGACGGACCCGACACGATATGGTGA
>NZ_JBXAXW010000163.1:0-382 GCF_056781975.1 Dellaglioa sp. CoH-57-MRSF-19 | reverse complement strand
GCTTCAGTGATGGCGTATATCTGCCTGCTCTTGCCTTCAACCTCAATGCTATGGTTCCGCCCGCAAAGAACCCGGTCAATCCGACACCGCCCACAAACGGCACGATTCGTTGGGCCGCGTCCGTTGATCAAGTCGCGTTTGCCAAGGTCTGTTCGTTCCTAGATTTCAACTGGGCCGAGCTATTCCAAACCAATCAGACGATCATAGACAACTACGGTACCGTTGATCCCGTGTCGATCGCGATCGTATCGAATCCGCCTACCGGTGAATTCAAGGCCTCGGTGCTGACCGGTATCGGGCAGACGGTGGTGGGCCAAGGTCAGGTCCTGTTTGATACAGTGCGCATTCTGTGCCTGAAGACCCCGGCTCCGGGCGACTACAC
>NZ_JBXAXW010000162.1:0-384 GCF_056781975.1 Dellaglioa sp. CoH-57-MRSF-19 | reverse complement strand
CGTTCATGAACCTCAGTACGCAGGTAGGCACCCACGACTATTCTATGATGTGGGAAGCGTTCAAGAAAAAGAAGTAAGTAGTTGACAGGAACAGGGCCCCGGCGTAAACTCGGGCCCTGTTCTCATATAAGGAGCGCAAAGTGCAAAACGTAGCCGATTTGATCAATCCTGAAACTGGCAATACGTACCGCGCGGATAACGCGAAAAAGAGCCATCGATTTCCGCTCGGCACTCTCGTCGAGATCAAAACGCAGACGGACCCGAAATGGGTCGGCGTCCGGGACGGTATGCGACTGTTTGTCGTGTACTGCGGGCGCGACTGCGATCAGACGCCGCTGTACTGGCTGTCGCAGTACACGCCGGAAGAGCTGTCCGAGTTTCTGG
>NZ_JBXAXW010000161.1:0-385 GCF_056781975.1 Dellaglioa sp. CoH-57-MRSF-19 | reverse complement strand
GGTCTAGTATGATCGCGTTTCTGGCACGTGTCAACAGTACCCGACTAATTTACTCGGGTTTGTAGCCGCGCCCCACTTCAACCCCGCATTGCGTCGTAACGCTCACGATACGCGGGTCGCCCATGATCGTGGCAATCGCGCCGCGCACATTGCGATAACGTGCGAGCCCCAGCCGTTCCACCATGCAGTTTCCGCGCTCGTCAAAGATGCTAACGACGTACCGTGAACCAAGCTCAATATCGGCTTGAATGTTAACCGTTTGGTCAATATTGAAACGCAGATTCGTTTTCATGGGGTGCGCCTAGTGGGTTATCGATGGCTCAAATAGTAACGGCCCCTTTCGGAGCCGTCAACAATACCCGAGTAAATTACTCAGTCTTTATTC
>NZ_JBXAXW010000160.1:0-387 GCF_056781975.1 Dellaglioa sp. CoH-57-MRSF-19 | reverse complement strand
CTAAGGAGTACGGACCGGGCGCAAGCGGTACTGGCGTTCGAGAACGGAATGCACCTGCCCCAACCCACAAGAGTGCCCCGCGACCTGATTCAACCATACACCATCGAGCGGAACGCCCATCTCGGGCCGGTCCCCCGGGAGGTGGCGTAGCACCCTATTCACCGCGCGACAGTAAAGCCGCACAGGCTATGGCGACACTGCCACGCGCGCTTCAAGAGTTCGTGGCAAACGGGGAAACGAGTCCCGGCTCCGAGTCCCGTAGCCATGCAGGCGGCCAACTGAAGGCAGGCAGTGGCACACTGGCCAAGTCCATTCTGCACGATGTGCCGGGTGCTTTGGAGAAGATGGGTTTGCTACAACAGCTTGTTGGGGAGAACGCAGATGGCG
>NZ_JBXAXW010000159.1:0-387 GCF_056781975.1 Dellaglioa sp. CoH-57-MRSF-19 | reverse complement strand
AAAATCCAGCACACAACGAATCTCGTATTCAAACCAGTAACGGAGATCGTGAGCCCCCGTATCCGACAGCCGCTCACAGGCCCGCGCATACGCGTCCTGCGCGCAGCGCTCTACGTTCCCGCCAGCGGCCCGAGCCGCGTTCAACAGTGCCAGAATCATGATAGCCCCTACGTGATTAGCTGATGCCGTATATTAGCATGGAACCCGCACGTACACAAATAACCCCATATAAATCACGTGTATTGCGTGCCGCACGGCCCCGCGTTATTCTACGCCTACCGATTAACAAGGAATCGAGTAAGACCATGAATAGTGCACAGCGCGCGGTATCGAATCGCATCGATGCCCTAATCGAACAAGCAACGAAAGACGCATTGCGCCTCATCG
>NZ_JBXAXW010000158.1:0-388 GCF_056781975.1 Dellaglioa sp. CoH-57-MRSF-19 | reverse complement strand
AACCAAGTTCGGGATTGGGTCCGGGATGTGCACCAAAAATCATACATCACCCTCACCAGCAACCGGCGTGATGAGCGAGAGGCCGAGAGCCTTTCTCACCTTGGCCCGTGCATCATTGGCACCTGCTGCGTACGCGGCATCGAGCGCACGCGTCACCTGCATGTGCAGTAGCTTCGCAAAAGTCTCGCGATGCTGTTCAGGCACATGATCCACGTTCACCGTGATTCCCGGATAGCGTCCGAGCTTGAGGTATGCCATGACCTTATCGTCGCATTCTTCTTGGTAGAGGTCATAATCTTTGGTAGAGATGTTCATGCTCACTCCTTACGAAATGACTCGGGAATACACGACGAACGAGCCGGTTGATCTGGAGAGCGCAATACTACAC
>NZ_JBXAXW010000157.1:0-395 GCF_056781975.1 Dellaglioa sp. CoH-57-MRSF-19 | reverse complement strand
CCGACTGTCATGGTGAGGATTTGGCATTTGCTTTCCGAAAGGCAATTCGGAAAGCAAAAAGCGATGGTCGCTGCATAGCCATCAATGTCATGCACCGAGCGGAAATTGGTAATGCGGCGTGCGTAGCATCGTACGGAGCTGTGTCATACGTAGACAAAATTGTTGGGCATCGCGTCGAACACGAAGTGAATGGCACCAGCCGGGTCTATGTGATTTTGAAATACACGGGAGGCAGTAATGAAGAGTGATGCAGAACTCAATGTGGAGCGAGCACTGGCCGATCACAAGGATACGCGTGGTTGGGCGCGTGTAGCGGCGCTGGCCGTGATCGAGGACCTTGGCGACCGCCGTGGCATCAAGCACGCGCTGGCTGAGGTGGACCCCAGCACTTTGGT
>NZ_JBXAXW010000156.1:0-400 GCF_056781975.1 Dellaglioa sp. CoH-57-MRSF-19 | reverse complement strand
ACACGCCAAGAAATCGACGCCCCGCAACCTCGAACTCACGTTTGTAGAAAAGCGATTTGGGCGTGAAATTCGAGACAGACGCAGAAATTTCCCAAAACCACTCATTAAGTTCACGCCTTTCATCGATAGTTTCAGTTTCGACCAAAAGTTCTTTTCGGTCCCAAACCTCGACATCATGCTCTTCCATCACGATCTTCGCGCTATGCGTAAGTGCCAAAGGCAAAAACGATTCGGATACAAGACGCTGCGTAACGCGCTTCTCTATGCGTGGCACAAGGCCCCGAGCCTCGATCAGTTTCATTTGCCTGCGTTCACGTGTTCGAAGTTGACAGACTCCGAATAGTAGCCGTTACTTTGGCCCAGCCATCGGATATCCACGTAGCCTCGGATGGTCGCGAGC
>NZ_JBXAXW010000155.1:0-403 GCF_056781975.1 Dellaglioa sp. CoH-57-MRSF-19 | reverse complement strand
GATCAAGAAGACGAGGAAGAGGAAGAAGACGAGACCCCGGCTCCTAAGTAGAAGGCAAAGGCAGCACCGGCAAAGGCCGAGAAGGGCAAGAAGCAGCCGGTCGTCGAAGATGAAGACGAAGAAGAGGATGAAGACGACGAGTCCGAAGATGAGGAAGACGAAGAAGACGAGCCTGTGAGCAAGAAGAAGGCTCCGGCCAAGGGCAAGAAGAAGGTCGTCGAGGAAGACGAAGAAGAGGACGAGGAAGAAGACGAAGACGACGAGTCGGAAGAAGACGAAGACGACGAAGACGACGAGTCTGGTGAAGATGAGGACGAAGACGAAGAAGACGACGAGTCTGGTGAAGATGAGGACGAAGACGAAGAAGAACTGTTCTAAGTTCTCGTCGGGTCCGGGGCAACCG
>NZ_JBXAXW010000154.1:0-404 GCF_056781975.1 Dellaglioa sp. CoH-57-MRSF-19 | reverse complement strand
GGTATCCTGAACAAGGACAAAGATCAAGTTACGGCGGCTCGCGACGAAACTTCTACGTCGCTGCATTTCCGCAACGAAACTACGAAGGCACCGGAAGATTCGGGCCAGTCGATGATCAACCATCAACCCCCGGCAGATCGTCTGATCGAACCGGGCGAAGAAGGCCCGCACGGCAGCACCCATTTCCAAAACGACACGGAAATGACCGAAAAGACCAACCGCATGAATGCGAGCGCTGCCAAGGGTAACGAAGGTTACGACAAGGCAAAAGACCCGCGTGATGCGCACAAGAAGCCGGAAAAGCATCCGGGTGAAGTGAAGCTGGCTCCTGAGAAGGGCCCGCACCACCCGGCAAAGACCAAGGCAAGCTTCGAAGACGGCGCTAATACTCCGCACACTGATGT
>NZ_JBXAXW010000153.1:0-405 GCF_056781975.1 Dellaglioa sp. CoH-57-MRSF-19 | reverse complement strand
CATCGACGCGACCCTGAATTCGAAGGGCAAACTCGATGTGGGAACGCTTCTGGAGGATACGGCACTGCGCCTGTCGAGCGCGCGTGCCACAAAGAGCACGAAAGACGCGTTCACCCACTTCGGGATGAACAACAATGCGACGGCACTGGTCCGCGACATCCTGTACGCCGAGTCCGGTGACGACATCATACCGACCGGCATTCCCGAATTCGATCGGCAGTCCGGGGGATTTGCTCGCGGCTCGATGGTCACCATCGCCGCAGGCTCAGGTGCCGGTAAATCGCTGTTTGCCAACGACATCGCGATCAAGATGGCTAGCGCCGGCTACAAGGTGCTGGTGGTTCCTCTCGAAATGAGTGCGAAGGAAACCACGGTGCGCGTCGTGGCCAACGTCGGGGCCTTCGA
>NZ_JBXAXW010000152.1:0-406 GCF_056781975.1 Dellaglioa sp. CoH-57-MRSF-19 | reverse complement strand
AGAACTCCAGCGTCCTGCTGTATCCGAGGCCATGCTGCAAACCACAATCGAATTCCAGATAGCGCGTGCCCATCGTCTAGGCCAAGTTGAACAGGCTCAGGCGTTGGCTAACTTGCGGCTTGCTGAGATGGTGGTGAACCTGCAATCTGAACTGAATTACCTTCTCTACGGAAACAAGAATGGCAACAACGAAGAAGAAGTCGTCGCTGGCGAAAGCGCAGGCGACGCGCACTGAAAAGGTGGCTACAGGTACTGGCGGTGTGAAACCGGCACGCGTACCGCTCCCCACGTTCACGGCACCTGCCGACTTTGCACCCCACTTCCTTGAGGTGGTGGTCACGACCGAAGAAGATGGTCTGCTCGCATCCCAAATCGAGGCAACGCGCTACATCGGACGCTACAACCC
>NZ_JBXAXW010000151.1:0-407 GCF_056781975.1 Dellaglioa sp. CoH-57-MRSF-19 | reverse complement strand
CATCCAGACCCAGCGATAGCTCCTTAGGCGTGTTGACGTGCTCAGAGTACACGACGATATCACCAAACAGGGTCCCCACAGGCGGAAACTCTCCGGCGTACCCCGCGTAGTAGATCAGGTCAAGCGCCAAGAAGATGTGCCGGATGGGCAAATCCTCTGGAGGTTCCTGCTCTGCCATAATGCAGCTCGCGATCGTTGCGCACAGTTTGTCGCTGAGCACTACTGCCGTCACCTTGCGACCTTCCTCGCGCACCCCTGAGCTAAGACGGGCCAGAGCGCCAAGAAAGTTCTCATCAAGCTTTAAGACATGAGTACTCATTTAGTGTTCCTTAGTTTGTTTCTATCCATCACGAACATAAAGGTGACGGCTACAACCGTGTACACACTCATGATCAGGTTGGACAACG
>NZ_JBXAXW010000150.1:0-412 GCF_056781975.1 Dellaglioa sp. CoH-57-MRSF-19 | reverse complement strand
CCATTGACGACTGACCCAATAGAAGTTCCTATATTGGTACCCGCGTCCTTGGCTATGGAGGCCGCTGAATCTCCGAAGTCGATCGAAGGGCCGGGGCTTTCCAGAAACCCATACTTGCCAGTACTAGGCATCGTCAACTTCAAAAGGTTAACGATAGGAGTCCGAACATCTGTAACGGGATCAGTTTCCGTATGGAACTGAAGCTCTAGGCTCAAGTTCGTTTCGGTATTACCGGCCCATAGCTGCGCGCTCATGGCCTGAACCGCAAGACGCACACCAACCGCAGCTGCGGCTGTATCGAGTGCCTTAGTTGGTGACAAAGACTGTGGCAGAGGCTGTTCGTATGCAGCACCCGAGTCCATAGAAAAGGTCTCGGGCATAGGTGCGGACACCGAGATTGGGTCCGTCGCGC
>NZ_JBXAXW010000149.1:0-413 GCF_056781975.1 Dellaglioa sp. CoH-57-MRSF-19 | reverse complement strand
GATGCTGGCAGAAGTCGGAACCTCGTGCGCATGCCGAGCGCCGGGCAAAAAGAAAGGGATGATCTAACCGGTTCCCGCCACCGGCTTGCTTTCGCACGATCATCCCAAAATAGCGTACAGGCCCAAAACCACACTTCACTCGCCTGAGAAAAACGTCCCGCACGCTATCGGGATTACTCTATAAAATTGGGAATCCCAAGTTAGTCCTTCTTGTGCTCACCACCGGCCTTAGCATGCTTGCGTTCAAGGATGCCCTTGGCGTGTTCCACTTTCGACTTCTGTTCATCGCTCAGGTTTTTGCCTCCGCGATTCAGATAGAACGAGATTGACTGAATTGCTTTGCCGATATTTCCGTTATGGCTACGCTCAGCCCACTCTGCGATTGATTCGGCGCTTCCATCCGCGAACTTGCC
>NZ_JBXAXW010000148.1:0-413 GCF_056781975.1 Dellaglioa sp. CoH-57-MRSF-19 | reverse complement strand
ACCCCTACACTATGCAAGGGTATTGCACGCGCCTTTTACTCTGGATCGCGCTGAGCGTCGCGCAGCAGTGTATCCGCTGCCGACGGGGGCTCGCGGTTGTCGCCCATGTTCACGTTATACCCGCGATTTTCCCAGCGCGTTACGGTCAGTTCATAACCGTCCGACGCGGGAAATGCGTTGCTGAGAACAGGGTACACGCTTTGCAGGTCGTGCATGCTGGTAATGCTGCGCGGGGCCGTCGCGAAAAAGTGCTTGCCGTCGCGGCTCACATTGATTTCGTAGTACATGATACCCCCTTAATTGTACACGTGGCGGCCCAGCGCGGCGGCCTGAATCACACAATCCACCGTGTACGAGTGCGCGTCGTGATCCGGATCGATGATCGCTCGATACAGGTCGGCACGAATCCAACC
>NZ_JBXAXW010000147.1:0-417 GCF_056781975.1 Dellaglioa sp. CoH-57-MRSF-19 | reverse complement strand
GACTTAGGTCCCTCTTTTCCGTTGGGAGAACACTTTGAATTTCGTTGTCAAATATCAGCGCCAATGTATACCGTCGATCGAACGTATCAAGAGCTTGCTGGATTTGCCCGGCGTCGTGCGGGCACAGCGACTGGATCAGGTCTACGCAGACCTGCGCGTCGAGGATGAGGACGTGCAAACATTTCTCGAAGCGCTAAAAGATGTGAACGACTGGAAACTGAGCATATGAACCACCCTCTTGTGCGAAATCACAAGGAAGAGTATGATGTGTACATTGGCCGTCCCTCGCGCTGGGGAAATCCGTTTTCCCTCAAGGGCATGACACGAAAGGAGAGCCTTGCGTGCCACAAAAAGTGGATTGACGGCCTAATCGAGGCTCCGTGCGGGACGAAACCGCCGACACGTGCCGAAATTCGA
>NZ_JBXAXW010000146.1:0-424 GCF_056781975.1 Dellaglioa sp. CoH-57-MRSF-19 | reverse complement strand
GTAGTTGGGCGTGCCAGTTACATAACCGGTGGCACCTATGCCGAAAAGATATTGGGCACCCGTGTTGGTACCGATAGTCAGTATACGCAGGGTTAATCATGGGATTCAAGACACAGAATGCTAGCGTGGCGGCCACCGAAAACTACGGTAATTCGTACTACTTGGGAACGGTCACCGCCAATAATGACACCACTGGGATGAGCCGTGTACAGGCTAAAGTTCCGGGTCTATACAAAACTGATCAGGGTGAAGTTCCGTGGATCGGAAACATGAAGGACAGTCCGTTCGGGTTCGGTGTTGGGGCTAAGGGGCCATACGGATGGTATGGGTGCCCTCAGGTTGGATCGACTATCAAGATCGAGCTGCAAGGTGGTGACGAGAACAAGGCGCTGATGACTAGCATCATGACCACGAAGTCGAAGCA
>NZ_JBXAXW010000145.1:0-428 GCF_056781975.1 Dellaglioa sp. CoH-57-MRSF-19 | reverse complement strand
AGCATGGCAACGTCCTACCCTCGCAGGGGGCGACCCCCAACTACTCTTGGCGCTAAGAAGCTTAACTTCTGTGTTCGACATGGGAACAGGTGTATCCTTCTTGCTATCGCCACCACACTCTTTTACTACTACATAAAACAATTTTGCAACCACTAATGCCGGCTGCAGGAGTCGAACCTGTGACCCTCGGTTTACGATACCGATGCTCTACCAACTGAGCTAAGCCGGCGAAAATGACCCGTACGGGATTTGAACCCATGTTACCGCCGTGAAAGGGCGGTGTCTTAACCACTTGACCAACGGGTCATATACATAAAAATGTGTTAATCAGTTAGATTAGCACATTTTTAAATTTATTATTAGCATGGCAACGTCCTACCCTCGCAGGGGGCGACCCCCAACTACTCTTGGCGCTAAGAAGCTTAACT
>NZ_JBXAXW010000144.1:0-436 GCF_056781975.1 Dellaglioa sp. CoH-57-MRSF-19 | reverse complement strand
CGTCGCAGCATGGCCCCCAATTTCGTACGTCTCATCATCGACGAGCGTCCGGAACTCGTCCAACGCCTTTTCGACGCCGACCTGATACCCGCGTTCGTACGCGGCCGCCTCCGGGCCCTCAACATCTGCGTCATTGGCAACGATGAGCAGCGCCTGCGTCTCGAACTCGTACTGACCCACAGTCGGAGCCGTGCGGATATCCCAGTGCATGCGACGGTCGCAATTGCGCCAATCGGTCCACGAACCACCAGCCGTGCGCATGCGGTATTGATAAACGGCGTTGCTCATCTACTTCTCCTGTTGAATTGATGTGGAAATGATACGAGAAAGTGGGCTATTCGTCAACCCCTCAGCCGTTATGCGCCACCAGCCGAAGCTTCCGCACGCGGATCAGCAGGTCGCCTGCGCGCGGTACCGGTACGTCCGCGAACTGCTC
>NZ_JBXAXW010000143.1:0-438 GCF_056781975.1 Dellaglioa sp. CoH-57-MRSF-19 | reverse complement strand
CGCTTAACAATGATGGGTTGCGTACGCTGCGCGCCCCCAAGATTTTTCGATCGGGTCCGTTTTGCATCGGCGTGTCCGGGGCCATGGCCCTCAATTTCTGTGTGCGCCTAAATTTCGTGCCCCCTGTCAGGAACCGGTCAATGAACGTGGAGCGCTTCATCCACGGGCCAGTGCGTGAAGAACTGCGGCGCTGCCTGCTGCTTGAATCCGGCACCAGCCGAGATAAGCCGTTTAAGGACGTGAATATCCTACTCGGCTATGAATCCCACATTTTTGAGATTCACGGAGACGGGACCGTGGTTGAGGCCGCTTACGACTATGCTGCGATCGGGAGCGGTGCTGAATACGCGCTTGGGGCCATGTACGCGTCGCATGGTGGACACGGGCCGCGTGAGGTCTTGGAATGCGCGTTGGGCGCTGCCTGCGAATTCGACAACG
>NZ_JBXAXW010000142.1:0-440 GCF_056781975.1 Dellaglioa sp. CoH-57-MRSF-19 | reverse complement strand
CACAACATCCTTGCCATTGATCTTCACGGTGTGTTTCTTGATACCCTGTGGGATACCATTTGCATCATCCTGCACCCAGGAGGTGCCGGAATCAGCGTACAGCTGAACCTAGGTGCCGCGACCAGCAATGTGTTCGTCCACTGCGTTGTCCAACATTTCTCGGATCACTACCCAGAGTCCCGAGGCGTCGGTGCCACCGATGTACATACCGGGGTTAGACTGGATCGACTCGGGGAAACGCAGAGTCTTCACATCATCACTTACAAACTTCTTAGTTGCCATTTCAGGCTTCTACCTCAAGGTTACTGGGATTGAACTGCAAAACCGTCATCAGCTGTGTGACGACAGGGAGTACATTCGACACGTCCGCGTAACGGCAACGTGTCGAATACGTGGGAACGTATTCTCCACCCTTCTTGATCTCGATCACGGTATGAACA
>NZ_JBXAXW010000141.1:0-448 GCF_056781975.1 Dellaglioa sp. CoH-57-MRSF-19 | reverse complement strand
AGGGAATCGACTACCGGTATGGCCGTGATCTGCGCAAGCTCAAGCAGACGGTGACACGTGAGCTGGAGCTGCCGGTCTTCGTCAAACCCGCTCGACTCGGAGCCTCCTACGGCATCTCCCGCGTCCTGCTACCACGTGAGCTGACGACCGCGCTCGAGGACGCCGCCAAGCACGACCCTGTCGTCCTCGTCGAAGAATCCGTTCGACCTCCCTTCATTGAGATCGAAGTGCCCATGATCATCGGATCCTCCATCCGAGCGGCAGACCCTGCGCTGATCAAGCTTCCAGCCTCCAGCGTGTGGCACGACACCAAGAGTAAGTACTCCACGGACACCACCATGGAGCCGATTCACGACGACATGATCCGGCGCCACGCGCTCACGGCAGCGCAGCACGCGGCGGAGCTCGCCGGCGTCACCGGAGCCTGTCGAGTGGATCTCTTCGTGGA
>NZ_JBXAXW010000140.1:0-450 GCF_056781975.1 Dellaglioa sp. CoH-57-MRSF-19 | reverse complement strand
GGGTTACAAAGAATACGACGAACGCTATCAGGAGGCAAAGAAGCTTGAAAGCGATATCGAGCACGAAGAAAGCTTGACCGAGGCCCGGCTTACTCGTATCCGTGAGTGCATCAAAGTGCGCCACGTGTCGGAATACTGGCGCGATGAATTGCGCGGCGCAATAGAGGACGTTCGCGAATTGCGCGAATCGGTTGCCGACAAGAAACAGAAGCTCAAAGACGATTACGCGGATTGTGATATCTAACCTACACACGAAGGGGCCTACGGGCCCCGCTGAGGACAAGCCATGATTTTCGAAACCTACATTTGCGCACTTGCCAATAACCGCCTTGAATACGGATTCACGTTTAAGGCTGGGGCCGAAACCGACGATATCCTTTTTGATATGGTTTTGGGTGTCGTGAAGCCGGGCCCGGACGCCGACGACACCATCGAGCGCGCATGGAAAGA
>NZ_JBXAXW010000139.1:0-450 GCF_056781975.1 Dellaglioa sp. CoH-57-MRSF-19 | reverse complement strand
GACACTAGCCGTCATTCCCTCAATCATGGAGGATGAGGCGCGCACCGGAATATCAGCACCCAGCTTCACAGTCGCCAGTCCCGGCTTCGAGAATTCGATGCTGCGTGAATCATCGGTACCAACGACGTGGGGCAGCACCAAATCCACAGCGGCCGGTAGCTTAGGTGCGTTGATGAGTTCATTCCAGTGAGCTTGGATGTCCGGCTCTATTTCTCTGAGCACCCTATACCACACACGGTCCTCTGCCCACATGCGACGCTGCATACAATTGGGCTCGCGCGTCTTTGTGATGCGCCGGACCTTCATCGGCTGCTCACGCCGTGTGCGTAGCCCGCTTCGTACGCCGCAATCATATCCTCGTATTCGAAATACGACTCATCGTCAGGGCCGATCGCGGCTTCTGCCTGTGCCCGCAGGTCAACCGCTTCGTCCGTGGTGCCCGGATAACAC
>NZ_JBXAXW010000138.1:0-451 GCF_056781975.1 Dellaglioa sp. CoH-57-MRSF-19 | reverse complement strand
CGATCCATCAGACCCATCTTTTCCATCTCGTACCAGTGGAATGCTGCCTGAACCTGCACCTCGGTCATGCTCGGATTCTTCTTCCGGAACCGGCGCAATTCACGAATGCGGTCCGCGCTCAGCCACTGGGCGACGCCGCGTGCTCCAGAGTACGGGTGGCGGGCATGCACGTCGAACTGCGATTCTTGCTGGACCGAGCCCAAGGCCCCAGCAATCTGCGCATCGGTCAACCCGTATTCACGGCCGAACGCCACAAACGACGAAACGAAGTCATTGGGATCGGAGCCATCGGGACCGACCATGAAACGAGGTTTGTGCTTCGCGCCCGCTCCCGGCACATACTGCGCACCGAACTCAGGGGCTGGGGCCGAAACCATCGAGGGCAGCGTCGCGATCCCCAGAAGAAAGCCGCATATAGCGGCCCGAATCATGTTTCTCATCTTACTCTACC
>NZ_JBXAXW010000137.1:0-452 GCF_056781975.1 Dellaglioa sp. CoH-57-MRSF-19 | reverse complement strand
AGGAGCAGTGCATGAAAGTTGAAGTCGGTGATTACGCCATTGGGCAGCCAGACGGTGCCCGGCGTCCCGTGTTTTTCAAGGTCAGCGGTATCAGCAAAGGTATCGCTTCTGGCAAGATCGAAAAAGATGGCCATCTGCCCCAAAAGGATGCTATAGTCGAGGTCCCGCAGGCAAAGATTTTGGCTGTGCTCAATGGAGACGAGCCTCATCGCGGAAAGGTTTTTGGGTGCGACACGAGCCGCGTGTACAAGGGGCGCAAGACGCATGACAAATTCGGCCCACTCTATTGGTTCTATCGACCTGAAGTAGATGTTGGCGATCGGGTGGTGCGGGCTTTTGACAAAGCATACAAGACGCTAAAGAAAAATGGTCTGGAGTTCCTAATTCAGCCTGAGACCTGCGTCTGGGAGATTGTCCCCGCCAACGGTGAGCGTTACGCAGGAATGTACAGG
>NZ_JBXAXW010000136.1:0-453 GCF_056781975.1 Dellaglioa sp. CoH-57-MRSF-19 | reverse complement strand
GGTAAAGGAAATCAAATGTACTACAGCGCAACAGAACGGCTGATCCGTGACTATGTGATCAGCCTTTTGCAGAATGATTCGGCCGCCGCGTCCGAAATCACAAGCAAGATGACGGAACACGTGATGACCGAAATGCGTGACGATGAAGAAGTGATTGCCGCAATCGTCGCGGCAGCTACCTCGCGTATGGTGCGGCCATGAGCGCAACGCCAAAGTTCCCGATTTACCAAAAACGCGAATTTCGGTGCGGCAATCATCACGAGGAAGAGTACCTGATGATAGCTCCGAACTACCGCCTACGTGTGTCGTTGGTGTGGGAGCCGAAGCCAAATGCTCTGCTGCACGTCAGTCATGAAGCTTACGATCCGGGGCACGGCATAGACCCCGAACTTCTGACGCTTTGTAAAAAAGAAGACTATACGTGCTCCGAACAAGAGTTCAACGGGGCGCTTA
>NZ_JBXAXW010000135.1:0-459 GCF_056781975.1 Dellaglioa sp. CoH-57-MRSF-19 | reverse complement strand
AGCAGTTTCAAGATTGGTGCGCATTGGTCTACATTGCGACAATCGACCGAATTCTAGACGAAGGAGAAAAGAATTGACAATCGAATACGGAACCAACCGCCCTCACCCGCTCGATCCACGACACGGCCTGCCGCCACCTCCGGAACCCAAGAAAAATATTCTCGAAAAGAGACAGCAATGGTTCGTGAAGTTTCCGGGCACGAGCTGGCTGGAGCAGGTTGAACTTTGTGACGTGACGGAACACACAGTTCAAGTGTGGATCAAGGATGACACGCGCAGCTCCCTCTTCAACTTCGCGCGATTCAAGATCACCGATATTGAGTTCGTGGAGCGTGTGAAATGACGAAAGATGAGCTGGAAAAGCTGCCAGTGGCGCTTTCACTGGTGTTGGAGGCAGGGGCCTACCGAGATGCAGTGGCCGCGCTGGTCGCAGCCATCCAACACTGCCCTGATGAAGGG
>NZ_JBXAXW010000134.1:0-461 GCF_056781975.1 Dellaglioa sp. CoH-57-MRSF-19 | reverse complement strand
GAATTTGGGGCTGCTGGCGTTTGTGAGTCCGAATCGCGCGGACCTTATCCTAAATTCTGACGAGGGCAGGGCAGAGTTGGAACGTGTTGAGCGTGTTACTGATAGCGCCACATTCAAACGCTACTGGCCTAAGTCTGCACAGATGTGGAATTGGGAAGAGAATGAGTACGTAACATAAGGAGATCAAGTGGCAGAGTTTGTGGCTGTGGGAGATGCACACTTCACCGATTCCTCAGGATCGGGAGGTCTTTCGAAGTACGTACAAAATCCGGACAAGATGGTCGCTGACGAGATTAGGCGAGGTCCCGTCAAGTACGCACGTGACAACGGTATCAGCAACATCTTGCTGCTAGGTGACCAGTATGACGGCCCACGCGCCTCGTACTCTGGACAACGGGAATTGGCGGACGTTGTTCGTGAAAATCCAGACCTCAGGTGGCACGCTATTCTCGGCAACCACG
>NZ_JBXAXW010000133.1:0-462 GCF_056781975.1 Dellaglioa sp. CoH-57-MRSF-19 | reverse complement strand
TCGCGATTGCAACTGGGGGCGCGGCATACAACCTTTTGTACCAGACTGCCATGTCGGCAACGGGTTACCATTATTACGAAATTAGGCACGTTGCAGTGGCGGGAACGCCTAACACGTTTACCACATCTCTATCGATAGACGGTATTCTTCTGTACACCGGGACTACTGCCTATTCGTACGCAGCGACTTCTGACATAACTAGCATATTCCTGATAGCGTTTCAGAGAAACGGGGCCTTCACGGCGATCGATGACATCTATGTGACCCTAGACGACGGGCTAAATTACGTCGGTCCCTTAGGTCCTGTGAACATTATCGTGCGAAGGCCAACATCGGACACGCAGGCGCAGTGGACAAAAGTTGGGTCCGCATCATCAAACGCGTTGACCGTAAGTCAACCAGCTATGTCTTCGCAGTCTGCAAATTATGTGACCTCGAATACTCCGGGAGATAAGGATATTT
>NZ_JBXAXW010000132.1:0-462 GCF_056781975.1 Dellaglioa sp. CoH-57-MRSF-19 | reverse complement strand
AGCCATTCACCAACTAACCCACTAGGGGCCAGCATGAAAGCAAAGCGCAAAATCGAGTATCACGGGGACATTAACCCGGAACACGGGGGCTATCTTTATAGCCTGCATACGGCGCGCGACGGCTGGGGTTATATCAATGTCGTGCGAATTTTTCCGTGTGTTGACGCGGGGCTCGCGGAAAATGAATTCTGGGTTGAGCGCCTGACCGTGAATTTGCCCGATGACCCGGTAACGGAAGCGGACGTGTTGTCCGTTATCGGCCTGTCACTGGCTGAGTACGAGGCGGAAACCAATGAGGAAATGCGCCTCTGTACCATGCTTGATGCGTGTCTCGCCTATGGGAAGTATGACAAGGACGGAGACGATGCGGTGCGGATCGGGAAACGTGACCGGCTTGCGCGCGAGTGCCTAGAAGATGCCGTTGTTAACGTGCAGCTTCGCGGTAACGCCACAATCATTAAC
>NZ_JBXAXW010000131.1:0-462 GCF_056781975.1 Dellaglioa sp. CoH-57-MRSF-19 | reverse complement strand
GCCCTGAGCCACGAGAGGCTGTTGCACACCCGTCACGTTCTGAATGATCCAGCGATTTGCCTCGATTGCGTTGGGAAAGGTGCGGACTGCGGCACGCGTCTTGATGATTTCCGCAAACTCGTTTTGGTTTTCCACCTTTTTCTCGTTGTCGAGAAGCGGCGTCCATTCTTTGTCTCCCGGATTCCGAATCATGACGATCCAGTGCGGTGCACTGTAGCGGGCTACGGCCTCGATGGATCGTGCTTTGCGCATTTTTGTGATAAACGAAAGCATGCTTTCTCCTTTACTTGAACTTCAGTCAGTCTTCCAGATCGCCGGGCCCAGCGACCCGAAAATCCCCGATATCGCCCAAAACTTCGAGCAGATTGATACCTGCGGCATCGGCAATGAGGCCGACGGCGGTGATCAAGCGTTCCAGCTTTTCCGATTCGTTCGGAAGCTCCGAGCCGCCGTAACCTACCC
>NZ_JBXAXW010000130.1:0-465 GCF_056781975.1 Dellaglioa sp. CoH-57-MRSF-19 | reverse complement strand
CAAATAATCGCATACTGGCCGCCAACGCGCGTGCTGCTGACGTGGCGGAATTTGCGGTCAACGGGATCANGCCGGTGATGCAGCAGCGCTACTACGACGCGTTTCGCGTTCAGGGCGTGGAAGGCATTCTGTACACGCAGCTCACGAATGGCCGACCCTGCACGTGCGTCGCGCGCGGCAAGCGGATCAGCGGTCTGCTGAACGAACAAGGTAAGGCCAGCGTTGGGGACATCAACTCGATGTTGACCGGTTCATTCCAGTTCAATGTGACGCCTTACAATCAGAATCAGCAGCGTGTGGTGCGTGACCCGACTGTAACAAGTCCATACGATAGCCGTAATCGAAATCAGGGCGTGTTTGACATTGCGGTACCAAGCACCGCAGATGTTGACGATATTCCCTTTGCAGACCTAATCAACGGAAACGGATTTGGTGACAACGGCCCTGTTCTTGAAGAGACGGTCA
>NZ_JBXAXW010000129.1:0-467 GCF_056781975.1 Dellaglioa sp. CoH-57-MRSF-19 | reverse complement strand
GCCGCGTCCTGATGCGAGCCTTCCGCGCTCACGTCGGATCCCTGCGTCGCGATCGGTTCGGCGTTATCACGGTATGCGCGGATCGTGCACGGGCGGTTGTCGGCGTCGCCGAATTCGAGTGCGTCGGTCGTGCCGAGTGCCTGAGCCGCGATATCGCGGGCATGCGCACGCGTCAGCCCCATTTCACGCATTGCGTTGACCGCCGATTCCTTGCTCGCGAAATGCTCGACCGCGCCGGTTGCGTTCGTGACCGTGAGAATGTTTGCTTTTGCCATGATATTTTCCTTTCTTTCAGGTTAAAGGGTTTGTTGTGTTACGTGCTACAGGTACAAATTCTAGGAGACTAGAGAACACGTGTCAACTAATCCCATATGACTTGTGCGGTCTTTAGACGGCGGCGCGCTGGAACATACCGGCCAGCAGGCGCGACGGCTGACGCTGAGCGCGGGCACGTGCTCGGGCCAGTG
>NZ_JBXAXW010000128.1:0-468 GCF_056781975.1 Dellaglioa sp. CoH-57-MRSF-19 | reverse complement strand
CAGCATTCCACGAATTGGCACGTTCAAGCCGCTTCAGATTAAGAAGGGGCTGATCGAACACGGCACGATCGCTGACTGGTACGCAGCGGCCGACGCAGACGTGAAGAAAATGTTCGACATGAATCGGGTTGCAATCAAGCGCAATAGAAAACTCGTGACACTCAAGACCGATGTGCTGCCACCCACTGAACCGGATGAGTGGAAACCGCCCAAGGCAAAGAGCTTCGAGGCGCAGTCGCTACCTTCGACATACCACGCATGGCACTCGCAGCTGTATCCGAAATCACGAGGCTTGTTCTAAATGAAAAACCCCATCAGATTCGCGTCTGATGGGGTTTTTGTTTTACGCCGCTGATGCTGTACCACGCAGCGTGAACGTCGCGTTCGCTAGGTTCGCGTCTGCTGATGCCGCCGCTGTCACAATAAGCACATCGGTCGCATTTAGGGTCTGCGCTGACGAGAAAGTGA
>NZ_JBXAXW010000127.1:0-473 GCF_056781975.1 Dellaglioa sp. CoH-57-MRSF-19 | reverse complement strand
ACGCTGGAGCGTGCTGGTTTCCGTACGGGCTACACGCGTCATTTCACGTATGCGCCGGACTACGCGCCCAACGATCCCCGGCAAGAAATGCAGCGTATCATGTTCCACTCGGCTTTTGGTGTGATCTTGCGGTATGACACGTACACGGATTCGGAGTCGTGTCGCATCAATTCCTGCAACTGGTGGGCTGCGTGGAAGCCGTTCGACGAAGAGTCGCGTCGCCGTGGTCGCACGTCCAGTGGCTCGTACCAATCGCTGGAACATCCGGAGTGGTATCGCGATGAGCGGTTCGACAACAAGTCTCCGGATGATCTGTTCTGGTTTGGCTACTGGGATGGCCGCGAGGGCGTGATGACCCACATCGATCGCCTGCTCGAAAACGGAACGCTGTTTGCCCAGTGGCCGCTGATGCGCCGCGCATGGGTCCCACTTTTCATCAGCAGCTACGACTGGAAGAGCGCTGAGTACAAGGA
>NZ_JBXAXW010000126.1:0-475 GCF_056781975.1 Dellaglioa sp. CoH-57-MRSF-19 | reverse complement strand
GCAACGAAGCCGTCCGGTTTGTACAGATCAACCCATCTTTTTCGTTCTGCCAAGAATTCGGTGCGGGAGGGCCCGAACCGGGTCAAATCCGAAACGGGCTTTTCTAACACCGCATTGGCCATTACCTTTACTTTGCCGCTGGCGTTTACGGCCACCACCGCGATCCCGGTATTACTGGAACCCGGGTCTAGCGCCAGTACACGTTTCGTGTCCGGTGCCAAGCCCGAGGATTGCGGCAACACATAGGATTCGCGTGGCTTTTTAGCCTTTTTCGACCTTTTAGCCATGCTGAATACTCACTAAGTTCTAGTGCTCTAAAATTGAGAATTAGACTTTAGCGCTGTATCACCTGACGTACCGCACTATTGCCTCCTGAGCGACCTGCGAACCCCTGCATCGGCATGCTGGAACCACCGCCATAATTGAAGGCCCGGGCCTCAGAAAGGCGCTCCATGACGCGCGGATGGTGCACAAT
>NZ_JBXAXW010000125.1:0-476 GCF_056781975.1 Dellaglioa sp. CoH-57-MRSF-19 | reverse complement strand
ATAGCCGTGTAGTAATCACGGTTCTCCTGAATCGTGGTCTTGGCTCGCACCAGCTGTTCGGCCAGAATAGCCGCGATCCGCTCGTCCGACTCGTCGTAGGCGTTGACCGAATACGGTGCATAACCAGTCACATGCTTATCGACGCGCGCGATATTGCCGTCAAAGCCCCAGTGACGCGTGTACTGACCCGCGAGCTGCGTGGCTTTCCCGATATCGGATGCGGCCCCCGACGACGAGAAGGTTTGGCCAAACACCAGCTCTTCGGCCGCGCGGCCCGCGAGCAACACGCAAATCTCGTCCAGAACGTTCTGCTTCGACATGATATCCTCGCCCTCGACCACGGGCATCATGTAACCGCCCTTGAACGATGCGACGTTCACCTTCAGCTCGAACGGAGCAACGCGCTTCAGCAGCGCGTAGACCAGAGCGTGGCCCGCTTCGTGCGCCGCGACCATCGCCGTGAATTCCACGCTCCG
>NZ_JBXAXW010000124.1:0-480 GCF_056781975.1 Dellaglioa sp. CoH-57-MRSF-19 | reverse complement strand
CGGGCCCCGATGCTGCGCGTGACTGCCGAACACAACATGGTGAACAACCACCCCGTGTACAGCGCGACCGAAGTCAACCGTCTCTTGCAGTACACGCAACGCATGCGTGATTTGGCGGATCGTCTTCAGGCCCGCACGCGTCACATCGTACAGCGGGAGTCGATCTGATGCGGCCCATGTTTGCTGTACAAGTCACGAGTCGTGACGATGCCGAGCTGCACAAGACGATCGAGGCGTTGAAGCAAGCTGGTCTCGACTATGAAACGTTCGGTGTGATCCCATTCGAGTACGAGATCACGAATCTTGAAGCGTTCCCCACCGATCGCCCGGTCATACCGCTGTGTGGCACCAAGGTCCTCGACATGTGGCTGAAGAAGCTGGTCCCCGAAAACTGGCATCTCTTCTACAACGAGCATCACATGGATCAGGCGTACGCGGAACGGTTCTACGGCACTCAGCTCCTGAACTATTGGTGCGATC
>NZ_JBXAXW010000123.1:0-481 GCF_056781975.1 Dellaglioa sp. CoH-57-MRSF-19 | reverse complement strand
GAATGTTTCGAACACGCGGGTCCGCACGGAGGGCCTTGAGATGCACGATGCTAGTAGCCACGGAGCGCGGGGTCGTCCATTCGCGGGCCACGGCGACCGGAACCACGAAGTCAAAGCGCGCTTTCATGGCACCGCCAATAACAGCCCCGACCGGATACGAAATGCCATGTTTCTTCAGCACGTCTTCCAGATTGGCGTCGAGGCTAATGGAGTGCCCTACGATTTTTTCGATAGCAGAAAGAGCCTCGTCGCGCGTCCGGTCCTCATCCGTGTTTTCGTCTTCGACGATCAGCAGGTTGTCGTCCACGATGTTGCTCCCAGCTTCCTGCTCCTTCCGCTTGCGCAGAATCAGGTCCGTGATCTCGTTCACGGTGGCGCATCCACGCAGGTCCGCGACAGTGACCGCGACCGCAAAATCGTTGTAAATCTCGTCGCAGACTTCCGCCAGCGGGTGTGCGTTGTACAGATCGTTGTGATCAAC
>NZ_JBXAXW010000122.1:0-485 GCF_056781975.1 Dellaglioa sp. CoH-57-MRSF-19 | reverse complement strand
CATATCCAGTACCAGTGCCCAGCTTGTAGCTAGTAGGTCTGATTGAGGGATTCGATGCCAGCGCATCACGTGCCGCATTCGTTATCTGGAAATACATTTTGTCATCCTATATAAACCGATATCAGGCGTCGCTTAATGATAAGGGGTGGATCGGTTATTGCTTCCATCCACACTTTCTTGATTCGCGTTGACGGCAGATTTACTGTGTCGAGTCCGGTGACCACTTCCTGAAATACTTTGTTCACCGAAGTATTTCCAGTGGTGGTTGTGCTGGTTATAGCCTCTTGATATACCTTATTGACTTGTGTCGTGGATGTGGCCATCTTTAGTCACCTATACCAGCCTGCGCCGCGTTCAGGTTTGCTAGTGTCCATGCATTTCCCGCGCCATCCCTCGGAAATACTGGGGAATACAAAACATTCGATGCAACCAGAGTCTGCGGTGCGGATGTTGCGACGGTGCCTGCCGACTTCAACTTCGCGGTA
>NZ_JBXAXW010000121.1:0-486 GCF_056781975.1 Dellaglioa sp. CoH-57-MRSF-19 | reverse complement strand
GTGTATAGGAGACAGATGCACAGGCGGTTTGCGACTGGGCGGCGCAAGACGGGGAATAACCACAAAATTTAGTCGGGTACTATTGACGGGGCCGCGCGGCCCCGTTATTATTCGTTCCATCGATAACCCACTAGGGGCATGATATGGAAACGACGAAACCCGAACTGTTCTACCGCGACGGCCGCCCATTCTCGGGCCTGACCCCTGCCGACTACGACGAACGCAAGGGCTCTGCCTCGTTCTACCGGGCGGGCACGTGTCATCGGTGCGGCGGTGCAGGTGGCTCGCAAGCATGGGCCTATACGTGGTACACCTGCTATCAATGCGGCGGCTCGGGCAAAGGTGCGCCCGTTTTGACAAAAATTTACACGGCCGAGCGGCTCGCAAAGCTGAACGCGACTAAGGCGCGCGCCGACGAACGCAAAGCCGCAAAGCGTGCGGCTCAGGCAGCGGCGGCCGAGGCCGAACGCGTGGCAAATCTCGCGG
>NZ_JBXAXW010000120.1:0-486 GCF_056781975.1 Dellaglioa sp. CoH-57-MRSF-19 | reverse complement strand
CGGTATACGCCTCTGGGTTCTCTGTAACGTATGGGACAAACGACGGGTCTTGGGCCGTGATCGCGACGGACACGACTAGAACGCGCGCATTCGTCGTGAGCGTTAGGTTGAGGCCATAGCTCACGCCATTCTGGCCGCCCACCGTCAGGATCATGGCCTTGGGGTTCGTTACCGCCGATTGAAGAGTAGCGGTCAGCGGCGTAGGTGTCACGGGCTGAACGGCCCCGACCACTAGGTTCATCAACGTTTCATCTTGAAGCAGGAGCGGCGTCAAATCCACGTTGATGCTGGTGTCCGTCTCCGGCACCTTAAAAAAGACATAACGACCGTCCATTATTCCTCCAAGCCTGCGAGGCGCTGGGCCGCACCCAAAATCGTGGGCTGGAGGTAAGTACTCGGACTGCCTCCCTGACGATTCTGCCCGACGCCTATATCTCCAGTGTTCTCACTAGGGTCCAGCTCTGGCAGTTCAGCCTGACTGTCCAT
>NZ_JBXAXW010000119.1:0-486 GCF_056781975.1 Dellaglioa sp. CoH-57-MRSF-19 | reverse complement strand
GCCATCGGGTACGGATTGTCCTCAGTTGAATCGCCATGCATGTAGGCACTGAGCCCCAACATCCATGCCTCAGTCATTGTCGCCCCCGCTGCTCATGTCGCGAGCCGCCGTCCAACCAGCAGCCCAATCGTAATGGTCCATGGAATCTGAATCGTACGGATTCTCCCAGAAGCCATCACCGTAAAAGTAAGCAGCGTGACCAACGAACCATGCGCCCAGTGCATTCATTCCGCGTCACCTCCACGTGCTGAGTACCAGCCAGCATCCCACTCTGCATGATCAGGGGACCCGTAGCTGTATGGGTTGTTTTGACGCGACTCTCCGTCGAGGAAAGCGGCAAACCCCTCTTCCCAAGGGTTTTCAGAGCCATCTACCGAAACAAAATCAATCATTTTCGTCCTCAGCTTCAGATTCGCTCAGAATCTCGCGATACGCAGCCCACCAGCCTTCGACCCACTCAGCGGCTTTATCGCCTTCCGCATCCGA
>NZ_JBXAXW010000118.1:0-488 GCF_056781975.1 Dellaglioa sp. CoH-57-MRSF-19 | reverse complement strand
CGACGATGCCGCGCATGACCGAATTACAGTCAGCGTCCGCATACCATCCGTTATTGCGGATTACCGAATCCGCATCAAATGACGAGTGTATCTCATCCGCAAAATCGCAACGGCCGGGAAGTGCAGCGATATCGAACGTCGTGTGACATTCAAACTTGCGGCCGTATTCCTCGTTGTACCCGGCACTCAGGCCGCCGCCCGTCGAATCGAGGCGCTGCGTGCGCGCCGCTTTCCAGCTATCCAGCGTCAACCCGTAACCCTTCTTTGCGACCTTTTCGTTATGCGCCTGCACGTAGCCGCGCAGATAGGCCAGACGACGAGCCGCGCCGATTTTCAGGTTAAGGTAGGTTGCCATATTTGCCTCTAGTGGTTAATCCCGCTCAGTGCGGTATGTGTGAATCTTACGGGGTTTGGTTTGAGCCGTCAACAATAACCCCTGTAGGCCAAGGGTTATTAGTTCCGGTATCAATCCCGGTAGTCTGTGAAAC
>NZ_JBXAXW010000117.1:0-488 GCF_056781975.1 Dellaglioa sp. CoH-57-MRSF-19 | reverse complement strand
CCGCGCTGATAGAGCAGCGCGAGCGCGCCAGAGCCGCGTGGAAGGCTGCGAAACAGCCTAGTAAATAACGCGTATTACATACAGGAGTCCAAAAATGAGTGACGAACTAAATCCGGGGCGCGCAGCGTTCCCGCCGTTCATACCAGAATCACCAACACGATTCGCGCAGCCTGCGGACCCGACGCCGACCCGGCTCCAGCGATTCCTTAACTGGCTGAACATTCGGGACCTGCCACGCACCGTTGTGCAGGACTGGAACCAAGACGATGGCGTTTATCACATGCGCAACCCGAACTACATAGGTCCGCTCTATGTGGTCAATCTGTCGCACATATCGAACTTCGTGCCCAAAAACCACCAGAACGTTGGTTTTGCGGACCTCGTGATTCAGCTGAATGACCTCGACAAAAAGCGCGCCGTCGTCAAGATTCCCGCGACGTGGCTTCCGGTTGACATTTCTCCGTACGTCCATCTGCTTCGCACCAATC
>NZ_JBXAXW010000116.1:0-491 GCF_056781975.1 Dellaglioa sp. CoH-57-MRSF-19 | reverse complement strand
TATGCTCAGGTACGAAGTTGAGAAGCGCACACACGATCACGAGTGTGAAGATCGCGGACTCTGCACCACTCAACCGACGCACGTCACTAGGCTCCTGCCCATTAGGACGGTGCACGATGATCCGAATATCGGTATCCCAATGGAACTCGAATTGGAACTGTTCCGGGAACACCATCGACGCATAACGGTTGATCAAGACCATTAGGCGTTGCGAGATAGCTTCGATAGCCATCTTCTTCATGTTCTTGTCTTGGAAGCCATGAACGAGATGCTTCAATGCTTCTTCATCGGCCAGTTGCGTTTCCAGTTCCGCCAGTCGCTCCTTCACTTCCTTGATGCGGCGCACCGTCATCCGATGCATCTCGATGCGGGCCTGCGTCGTGCTCAGGCGTTCCTGCAAATCGTTCATCTTGTCCGCCGCTTGTTCCGCGACCTCGACCTTCTTCAGGTCTTCCTGCGTCAACTGCTGGACTGCGATAATAGTTTCGAGA
>NZ_JBXAXW010000115.1:0-495 GCF_056781975.1 Dellaglioa sp. CoH-57-MRSF-19 | reverse complement strand
CAGTGTTGAAGAAGCGCGTGCACGCTTCTACGCGGCAGGCCATACCCCTACATTCAGCGATACTGACTATAGTGGCGTAGCCACGCCTCTGAGTTTCATATGCGGCACTTGCAGGGTTGAGTCGGAGATGCCGGCATCTCGTGTCACCGACAATAAAGGCCAGTGCGGACACTGCGTTAATACGGTAGGAAGTGTGCCTGAAGGTAAGAAGATCATGCGCAAAGGTAGTTTCAAGGAAGCCAAGGCCGAAGCCAAGGCCAAGAACTTGAGACCTCTTTTCGCTAAGACTGACTATGCAGGCAGCGCCAAGATAACGCTGCGTGTGGCGTGTACGTCGTGTGGGCACGAGTTCAAAACGTCGCTGTCCCGCATGCGCTGTATGACTGGTTCGGGATGCGCGAAGTGCAACATAACGAACAGCAGGAGCAAGAAGCTGGTCACTCGCCATGGTGAGTTCACATATTCCGAGGCCTCCGCACGGTACGGTATTAAACG
>NZ_JBXAXW010000114.1:0-501 GCF_056781975.1 Dellaglioa sp. CoH-57-MRSF-19 | reverse complement strand
TACAAACAGGATGCTTGAGAATGGTAACAAAACGGGCCAAAAATGGGGCTCAATCGACTACATGTATGGGCACGATTTCCCCTTTTATAAAGAAGATGGACCATACAATTTACTACCACGAGAGGCGCAGCCTCGAAGTGGGCAGCGTGGAGCGTAGCGACACGCATTCCACAGGTGATCAGCATTCAGCTGGGGACGCCCGGGGCATGGGATGTCGCTACGCTCCATCCCGGCACGCTGCGCGTGTAATTGATTCTCGACCCATCCGTATGTGAGTCAACTGTAATCCACTTACAACTCCAAAAGCGGCCCTCTATATGTCGCGTGCGCGTTATATCGCGACCCCCGTTGACATGGGCACGTGACGCGTGGTATGCTCCCGATTCCCAAGTAAAGGAGGTCTCATGAGCAAGGTCAAAACCGGTTCGCGCAGTCCCCTGCTGCCCGACGTGGTGAACACGAATTCACGCGCAAAGAAAAAGCGTCCGCGTCCTGTCGTTG
>NZ_JBXAXW010000113.1:0-502 GCF_056781975.1 Dellaglioa sp. CoH-57-MRSF-19 | reverse complement strand
CTACTAGCATGACGCTAGGTCCGGTGCAGGGACTGGCCATTGCCACAACAGCGCCGCTAACTGTAGAGGTCACCACACCAACTGCCGTTAACATCACGTTTAATGTGAATACGATGTTGGTGCTGGACGATAAGTACACGGCCGTTGTGATAACAAACTCGGCTCCCGTAGCTGCCAATTCACCTAATGCAGATGTTTCGGTGTACTACGCACAACCGCAGAGCTAAATAAAAAAGCCCCGCCAACTATTTAGTTGGCGGGGCTTTTTTATTTAGCGGCCTGCGTGTGTTACTAGCATTTCCTTTTCATAATCTCCGCAACAAACATCGTCGCAAAAAAGATACGGGCTATGCACCCGCTCATAGCAGTAGTAGCAGAACCCAGAGTGCAACAGAGTTCGCCCTATTCTATTGCGTTGAGTGCTGCCAGCAGCTACGTGCAACGACTTCGATTCCCCGATATTGTGCCGCTTATCCATCATGAGTGGTCTCATCCTCAGTAT
>NZ_JBXAXW010000112.1:0-503 GCF_056781975.1 Dellaglioa sp. CoH-57-MRSF-19 | reverse complement strand
CCTTAAACTGGTTATGCTTCCACATAGAATAACCACGACCGGCCTTGATTTCTCGGATTTCTCCGTCAACAAGTGGCTTCGTGCTCATTCCATCTCCTTTGAGACAAGCATGAACAGCAGATCATCCACGCGACGGACTGCCCCGATCTCGTCAGTCTGCAAGTCACCGGTCTTCACTTCCTCGATAACGGTGTCGAAGATGCGCCGAATTTCACCGGTCCGCACCATCTGCCCCATCTCGAATCCAAACTTCAAAAGACGGCGACCCAGCTGCGATTTTGCAGCGGGCTCCGTGTCCGCCACCTCGAACGCTTCCACCCAGTCATCGAATTTCATTCGTCCTCCCCATCAAGGCTCTCGTACCTGCGTTCCAACCGGTCCAGCGCCGAGCACCAGTCCGGCCCAAGTGCCTGACGTGTGCCATAGTCGTTGACGGCGGCCAGTAGCGTGAGCGCCGTATCCAAATCCGCAGCAAACTGGCGTTCAAATCCAAAGTTCAATGC
>NZ_JBXAXW010000111.1:0-505 GCF_056781975.1 Dellaglioa sp. CoH-57-MRSF-19 | reverse complement strand
GTCGTCCGTATACCCTTCACCCTTTTCTGGCGTCTTTTCCGGCCCCACGTCACGTACCGTAATCATCTGGTGCATGATGTGTGGAACAGGTCGATTCATGAATTCTGTTCGGTAGTCCTCAATACCACCAGCCATGATTCGTGTACCCTCGGCTTCCGTCACAGTCGGAAATATCAAGTTCTTTGAGGCAATCATCGCATGGCACGCATCGAATTCCTTGCGGCGCGGGCTGTACTGGCGCGGCAGACACCGGGGCTTCCCAAGCGGATTCAGACCCATGTCTTCCCGGATTCGCTGCAACAAATCGATCGACTGCCACTGGTCGGCAACCATGCCCACCGCATTCGTATCGCGCGCCAACTTCAGAATCACGTTCAGGTAGATCAGGTTGAAGTTGACCTTCCTGCCGTCAAGTGGAATACATTCGAGGGCGGTGCCGACTACCGTTTTCCCTGTGTCGAAATCGTAGTGGACAGATGCAATACAGAACGAGTTGTTCGAGGAC
>NZ_JBXAXW010000110.1:0-508 GCF_056781975.1 Dellaglioa sp. CoH-57-MRSF-19 | reverse complement strand
AGGGGCATCGTGGGGGGTGGCGATGTGGGTGTGGCACGCGCAACTGCGCGCACGGCCCTAGGACCACGCCTCTCGGTCAAGACCGCGCTGAACGATTCAATCCGCATGGCTTTCGTGGTACGCAGAGTCGATCAAGAAGTTAAGCAAAAGACGTTCCATCAACAATTTTCTGGTGCATACGGCACCCGGAGGAAGAAGCGATGAAAGTGATTTACGCAGCAAACGACGGCACCCAGTTCGATGATCAGCAAACGTGCTTGGACTACGAGAATGCAGTTGACAGCTGTTCCATCGAGCTGGGCCACATCGACGAGAAGCGCAGTGCGTTCGCATCGGATGTGTTTGACGCAGGTGCTACTGTCGATTGGCTTGACGGCCGTGACGATGAGCAGTACGCGGAGCTTACGGAACCGTTTTTCATCACACTGTTGCTGCATCGCAATTACCTGCGTGATCTGTTCGACCGCTACGATGCGCATGTCGCTGAAAACCAATGAGCAGCTACACC
>NZ_JBXAXW010000109.1:0-512 GCF_056781975.1 Dellaglioa sp. CoH-57-MRSF-19 | reverse complement strand
CCTGTGGTAGGGGACACAGGATTCGAACCTGTGAATGCTGGGATCAAAACCCAGTGCCTTGGACCTGACTTGGCTAGTCCCCAATTGATTAGTTGACCTCAACACGTAGAAAATCTACACTAGCGACACACAGGCCGAGCCCGGGACACAAATTGCGGTCGGGGTAATCAGCCCCTCCTACGATTTTTACGAGGTCACAACGTTGGTGCGCAGGGCTGGACTCGAACCAGCGACACCCGGATTTTCAGTCCGGTGCTCTACCAACTGAGCTACCCGCGCATGTTTGGCTCCGGTGGCTGGGATCGAACCAGCGACCCACGGATTAACAGTCCGTTGCTACTACCGCTGAGCTACACCGGAATTGAGTCAGATAGACCGGGTAACAACTTCGTCCGGCTCACTATCTGATTCGTACTACTTAACTGATGATACCAATCAGGTCGCCTTCGAGGCACACCTTCAGCTCTTCACCATCTACTTCTACGGTTGCAGTCGTCATTGACGTGATAACC
>NZ_JBXAXW010000108.1:0-512 GCF_056781975.1 Dellaglioa sp. CoH-57-MRSF-19 | reverse complement strand
ATCATCCCGCGCTCGATTCGTTCTATTCGTTCCTGTACGAGCATAACAGCGCGCTACGGCTTACGGGCTGGCCGATGAAAATCGAGGGCCCGGACGAACCGACACTTACCGACTGGTAAGCGCATCATCCCGTACACAACCGCTAGGTGTTTCTACCTAGCGGCTTTTTGCGTTTCCGCTTGCGCAACGCAAAAATCACGTGTATAGTTCATTCCATCAGCTAACCAAATGAAGGGGAACAGCATGAAAGTAGGCGACAAGGTTCGGGTAATCCGCACGGAACAAAGCTTTTACAATCGCGTCCAATGGTGGCCGGAACAGGGCATGACGGGCACTGTTGAGGCCGTCCACAAAAACGGGTCGGTTCGCGTGGCATGCGACCAATTGCGCAACCAGTCGTCAGACGGCCGTATCTCCAAAACGTTCCGGCCGCTCGATATGGTGTTTGAGGTCATCAAGTAACGATCCGCAGGGGCCTGAATTATGGTCCCTGTTTTCCCAGCAAAATACCC
>NZ_JBXAXW010000107.1:0-513 GCF_056781975.1 Dellaglioa sp. CoH-57-MRSF-19 | reverse complement strand
AGGTCTGCGCGAGACCATCGTCGCAATATACCGGGATTTGACAACGGCAGTTTCATCACTGACCCGCGTTCCCGTTTCGTCCACTGATAGTAAATAGTGTGTCCACGCAGTACCAGTAACAAACCATCAACCAAGCAAGGATAGCATCAAATGGCACGTCAAAAAGGCGCAGACTTCGATTCGGTCAACACCAGCAGCGGTGGCAAGCGCGACAAGGTAAAAATTCAGGATCGCGTGCAGCTTTTCAAGTTTCCGGAAAAGAAGTGGGTGACGCTGCGGCTCTACGGTGACGTTCACTCGTATGCAACTGCATGGGTCAAGACCAAGACGAAGGATGGCAAGTCCACGAAGTTCCCGGTCGATCTGCCGTCGTATGACCCGGAAACGCAGCAGTTTGACAGTACGAAGTACGACCCGTGGTATGCACACGCGCAGCATGAGAAGGATAGCGGCGTCGAGCGCGACGACCAGCTGATTCAGGTCGGCCGCAAGTTCTACATGAACGCACTGTTC
>NZ_JBXAXW010000106.1:0-515 GCF_056781975.1 Dellaglioa sp. CoH-57-MRSF-19 | reverse complement strand
ACACGTGTCCTGTTCCTTCGCCCGTCGCAACTCCCATTTTGTCCGGTAGATTTCTTCATCCAGAACGCGATGCACGGAACCGTGCGAACGCTCGACTTCGGAGGCTGCTTCTACACACGAGTCGGAACCGTCGTCCACGAAGTGATGCAGCAGGCACTGTGCTTGAGTGGAAAGTTCCTTGCGCACTACGAGTGCAAAGAGTGTGGCACAATGCACGAGCTTTCGTACAAATACGAGTGTTGTGGTTTTCCGACCGTGTACCATGAGCTGAGCATCAACTACAAGGGCATCAGCGGCCACATCGATGCGGTGTACCGTGGTGACGACGGGAAGTTTTACATCCTCGACTTCAAAACGACGGGCATCGCAGCGGCCCCCAAAAAAGCCAAGGACCCGGGCATTGTGTACGTCGAGCAAATCGAGGCGTACGCAGTGCTTCTGGAACTCCAGTACAAGATTCCGATCGAAGGAATCATGGATGCGTTCATCCTACGTGACAATCCGAACAAAGACCC
>NZ_JBXAXW010000105.1:0-517 GCF_056781975.1 Dellaglioa sp. CoH-57-MRSF-19 | reverse complement strand
GTCCATGCATCGGGGTCTGCTCCACACTCTTCGATGAAGAGTGTAAAGGGTGCGGGAGAACTGCCCAAGAAGTAGCAGAGTGGGTGTTCCTCGATCCGAAGCAACGGGCCGAAATAGTTGCCCGCGTTGAACAAGAGGCAAGAGCCCTCAAGTTCAGGTTTTAAGCCGTATCGCCCGGGGACAGGAGTCCCCGGTTCACAAATTCTTAGCAACAGGAGTTGCAAAATGGACAACCAATTCAATCTCGCGCTTGACACCGACGTTTACAAGTGGAGCCACGCAGCTCAACTGCCGCCCGGCGTGCAGTTTGCTTCGTCGTACTGCTCGGCACGATCGGACAAGGAATACCGCGCTTCCATCTTCTTCGGCCTGCAAGCCGAGCTGCGGAATATCGTGGCTAATCCGTTGACGCGTGAGCAAGTTGAAGAGGCTCGTGAGATCGCCGTCGCGAATTGCGGGACTTTCCCGTATATCGAGTTCATGCAAATCGTGAACGAACACGGCGGTCTTCCTCCCG
>NZ_JBXAXW010000104.1:0-517 GCF_056781975.1 Dellaglioa sp. CoH-57-MRSF-19 | reverse complement strand
TAAACGGTCCTAACCGGATTTGAACCGGTGATCTTCCGCGTGACAGGCGGACGTAATAACCCCTATACCATAGGACCTTCGATGGAGGTTACAGGGCTTGAACCTGTGACCCTCTGCTTGTAAGGCAGACGCTCTCCCAACTGAGCTAAACCTCCAACATACACTATTTACTTTATATGACCCGTACGGGATTTGAACCCATGTTACCGCCGTGAAAGGGCGGTGTCTTAACCACTTGACCAACGGGTCAATTTGCAACGGAGAATAAGGGATTCGAACCCTTGAAACAGGAAACCCGTTTACATGATTTCCAATCATGCTCCTTAGACCAACTCAGACAATTCTCCACATTACAAAATAAAAACTCCGGCAGTAGGACTCGAACCTGCGACATCTTGATTAACAGTCAAGCGCTCTACCAACTGAGCTATGCCGGAATAAAATAATAAAAAAAGCATGGCAACGTCCTACCCTCGCAGGGGGCGACCCCCAACTACTCTTGGCGCTAAGAAGCTTA
>NZ_JBXAXW010000103.1:0-518 GCF_056781975.1 Dellaglioa sp. CoH-57-MRSF-19 | reverse complement strand
GATTGTAGGACCAGCGCTGCATGTTGCCCAGTTCCTCTGTATCTGTCAGACGGATGCGGGGATAATGACTCATACGCGCTTGAATCTTTTCGGCCAACCCCACAGTTGAGACAATGGCCAACATCTTCTTGTCTGAATTGTGGTTCCTGATGTTACCGCGCCCGATTGACTGGATAGCCTTATCCACAACATAATCTTCGTGAGCATCGTACTCGGGCAGTATAGCGTTCAAGAGCCGTGCGATATCTGGTCTCGGATTGATTGCAGCCAAGAACGCCACCACATTAGAGTGCATGAATTCGTTGCGACCTTCCACTTTACCCACGTTCAGAGACTGAAATACTTCCCGCTGAAGTGGATAATCCACATATTTGTTGTTCACGATCATGACGCCGGGTTGCGGAACTCCGTTTTTATCCGTGGCCTTGAACCGAGCCATCCACGCCTTAGCGATCTTGTGACTGGACTTTATCATCCAATCCATAATGTCAAGCTCTGCGTTTGCACCGCGTATGTGT
>NZ_JBXAXW010000102.1:0-525 GCF_056781975.1 Dellaglioa sp. CoH-57-MRSF-19 | reverse complement strand
ACCTATTTCGGGGGCGCAGCGGTCGGTGGCTACGTAAATGATCTGGATGCGGCAAAGCTCCAGAATGGGAAGCTTGCCGCGACTATCACCGTCTACCCTGAATACCGACCGGGCGTTGCAGAGCACGCGTTTGTGTACAGCAAACCCACACTTCGAAAGGAGGTTTAAATGTTGATGATTGCCTTGATGTTGGCCCTGAACTTCGGGATCAGCTGGTGGAACTGCTACGCAGTTGGCGGTATCTGGGTTGAGTCCCGGTCGCTGGGCGGCTGGATTCGGGTACTCGCGTGGTCAGGTGCTATTCAGGCTGCGATTGGCTTCAGCAGTGTGTTTCTGTTCGTGCTCGGGGGCGCGGCATTCGCGTTTGGTGTGCTGCCGCCCAAAGCGTTTCACGCTGCGATCAACCTCTGGTACCTGCTGATCATCATTCCGGCGCTGAGTACGGGCCTGATCATTACCGTGCACTCGTGGATCGCGGCGTATCGTGAACGTAGCCTCGCAAACATGGGAACTGCGGCCTACAAC
>NZ_JBXAXW010000101.1:0-529 GCF_056781975.1 Dellaglioa sp. CoH-57-MRSF-19 | reverse complement strand
CTCGAACTCATAGTCCTCGGACTTAGTATGTAGAAAGTCCGTGACTTCTTGCACCTCTTCGTATTCCTCAACGGAACCGAAGCAAGCATTGCGTTTCGTGTGTTGGTTGTAGCTGATCAAGACACCGGGTCTCCGTGGCGAAGTCGGAATCCAGTCGCGCGTCTGATGGATGCGGAACTCTGCGTCGATGCCAATGGCATGAGCCTGCTCCAGAATGTTCCAGAGACGCACTTTATTGCGCTCGGCACGTTCTTCGGCTTCGGCTTCGAGGCGAGCCTCCAGTGCAGCCTGTTCGGCTTTGGTGCGCATATTACGGGGAGTAGCTTTGCGTGCCATTGACCGTTCTCCTGTATTTACGATTGAACTATTGTGCCAAAGATTGAAACACTTTGTCAACCTTTATCAGGTAGGGAAAACTTTGTCCGCGTCGTCTGATACCATGACCGTGAAGCGATGGTGGGTTTCAGCTATCGCAGTGCACCCGGTCCACCCGGCGTTAAAGAATACATTCCTAATCTCGTCACGGTCC
>NZ_JBXAXW010000100.1:0-539 GCF_056781975.1 Dellaglioa sp. CoH-57-MRSF-19 | reverse complement strand
GTTCCGGACGCCCCGCACTTGACCGTAAGTGTCGCGTACACATTGGCCCCCGACGACGAACGCGACGCCCAGTAACGCAGGCTGCACACGCATTCAAGATCGCCCGTTACAGGATTCAGGGCGACAAGCGCGAGTGACCGAATCCGTTCCTTCGTCTCGTCGTGATTACGGCCGTTTGCGCTGCATCCGTCGAATGTTACGCGCATGCGTCACTCGCGTACGCATAGCCGTCGTGTTCGCGAATCGGTTCCCCGTCTTCGGTAAGTGCCACGCACTCACCCGCCGCGCGGCCGTGAAGCTCGCGCGCGGCTTGCACCCATTCGAGATATTCGCGGATCGGGGCGTTACTGCGCTCCGTGTCCAAAACGGTTCCCAAATTGCTGACGATGATTTGATAGCGTGCCATGGTCTTACCCTTGTTGTGCTTCGTGATGGGTGAGCGCGATTTGCGCGATAGCTTCGGTCGCGCCTTCGCGGAACCGGTACGAATGGAATTTTCCGACAGTATCCAGTGCGCCAGCAGCGGACAGAGAACGCAC
>NZ_JBXAXW010000099.1:0-539 GCF_056781975.1 Dellaglioa sp. CoH-57-MRSF-19 | reverse complement strand
GAGGTGCCGGCTTAGGACTATCCGAAAACTCGCGAATCCAATGTTTATGCATCTACTTCGTCCTCGTCTTCATCTTCCTCGTCGAGATCGGGATTCCCGAGGCCCAGATTCTCGACACCGAGTTTGAGGTACGTCAGCACCTCGTCCACGCTGGACCGGTATCCGGTATCGAACAAGACCTCGTACGGAGCATAGCCTTCGATCAAGCCTTGATAGACAGTGGCGTCAATGCGCGCGTCGTAGTCTGCACGAATCTTGAGCGTGTGGCATTCGATGCCGAACAGAGCCTCGTCCTTCTTGTCGTTCAGGCGCACGAACTGTTTGTGCTCTTCCGCGAACTGTTCGAGTTCCGTGTGCCGGACACGATCCAGTTCCAAACCTAGATACTGCTCCAGCGACTTGAACATGGGACGCACCTCACGGTGATACTTCTTGTTCATCTTCATCTTCCTCAACTAGTTCGTTCATGGCATTCATCAGCCGCTGTTCGACTGACGCAGCCCAGTCATCATATTCGCTCCACACCGCGCGCCGCACGA
>NZ_JBXAXW010000098.1:0-542 GCF_056781975.1 Dellaglioa sp. CoH-57-MRSF-19 | reverse complement strand
GCGTTCAACACCGTTCGCCCGTGCCGGGCCAGGTAGAGGTGCTGCTGGCGTGCATCTTTCATGCGGACTCCGTTACTTCAATGACCGGTTGGGTGACTGACGGGGTGGGTTCCGGGTCGAAAATGCGGTGGAACACGTTCTCTCCGAAGCTGGTTGGAAGAGGTTCGCCGACCACCAGTCGGAAGTCACGGTCTCCACTCTCGTCCCTGTTCGCCCGCAGGAACAGCGAGTCGGTTCGTGCCGCGGTGTAGTACTGACGGCCGAAGTCATACAGGTGAGTCACCAGCACCACCCGGACGTCCGCGGTGGTGAACGCGCCGACGACCTGGCGGAGGATCTCGGAACCCTCCCGTTCGTTGGTCGAGGCGAACGACTCGTTGAGCAAGATCAGCGATCCCGGGGTCACCTCGTCGACGATCGCGCTCATCCGGGCGAGCTCCTCATCCAGCTTCCCGCTGCGCATCGACGCGTCCTCTTCCCGCTTGAAATGGGTGAAGATCCTCTCCCGGATACCCGTCGTGAACTGGTCAGCCGGGACGAAC
>NZ_JBXAXW010000097.1:0-544 GCF_056781975.1 Dellaglioa sp. CoH-57-MRSF-19 | reverse complement strand
CCATTTCTGCTGCGTGCTCTTCCGCGTAACGCCGTGCCGCACGTTTCATACCCGATTAGGTTGCCGGCCAGTCACGCATACCGCCTACACGCGGCGACAGATACGAGAGTTCGCACCTGAGCGGATCATGTCGTGCAATCTGTTGTTCGTAGCTGAATCCGCGCCCCATGCGATTGTCGGGCGTAAACGTGAAACTGCCGATTGTTACCGATTCTTGCGTGTCACGAACCCGGATGAGTGCCGCGTAAAAGTCTTTCGTTTTCATGCGTGTTCCCATGGCGTTAGAGGGTTAGACGCGTCGGGGCTTTGCTGGGTCAGTTACGCGCTAGTTGCATCCGCTTGGTGTAATCGGCTTGCCTTTCCCGCTTTTCCTGCTGCGCGCGGCCCCGACGCATGAAACCATCATACGCGAGTCTCACGCCTTTTGCAAAGCTTTATTTTGGGGTGTACGCTTAGAGCCCGGTTTGTCTGTGCCATGCGCGACGCCAATACAGCGCCTCGGCCGTGAATGACGCACGAACCGGCTTACCCCTCAGTGCCCGCG
>NZ_JBXAXW010000096.1:0-544 GCF_056781975.1 Dellaglioa sp. CoH-57-MRSF-19 | reverse complement strand
GGAGACTGCGTTTCATGGCGCACTTGATCTGGATTCCGGTAGCTTCGGCCGCTACTTTCTGAATCGCGGCCAGAAGCTGCTCGTCGGCTTCTTCGTCCGCTTCTTGCGCCGCGATACCGCGCACCACAGCTTCCACGATATCACGCATCGTGGTCCACGGGTCCGTTACCGGGCTCCCCGCATCGATTTCGAATTCGGCCTCAATATCGCTACGCAACTCTTCCATGTCGATTTCATCGAAGTTGTATTCGACGGTAAGATTCGTGTCGAGTTCGAGCGGGCCGTTCCCGACTGCGGCGCGCACCACACGCCGGACACGCTGCGCGAGACCCGGGCCGTACTTGACCTCGGGTTCACTGACCTTGATACCGGCCTGCGCGTCCAGCACGTCCATCACCACGTCGTACACCTGATCCCATTGCTGAATCTTTTGCGACGAGAATGCAATGTTGTACCTTTCGCCCAGAATCTGCGCAATCTCATCACGCGGCGAGTCCAGCTTGATATCTTCCATCCAGTCCTCGATACGTGCCGAATCATCGAC
>NZ_JBXAXW010000095.1:0-545 GCF_056781975.1 Dellaglioa sp. CoH-57-MRSF-19 | reverse complement strand
ACGTCACTGGCTCACGACGAACCAGCAACTAGACACCTAAAGGATACGAAAATGAACGCTCAGCAAATCAACGCACTCCGCGCACAGACCATCGCTGACTTTGAAGCACGCGCCGCCGAACTGCGTGCACGGCTCGCGGGCATTCTGGATAACGAAGCTTACTTTGTTGTGGGCGAAGCCGGCACCCTCTGCTATGACTTCGACGGCAACGCATACACGAACCCGCGCGTGTGCCCCATTGGCACGGCCCCGACGTTTAGCCGCGCACAGGCGAAAGCGCTGGCACGTGTCACGAAGGACGGGGCCGACCGTACGATGCGCGCTGTCTCGATTCGTGATCACATGGCAAACGAGGCGGACAAGCTGGAAGCGCTGGCCGCAAATCTTCGCGCGATTCCGGATAATGTCTGACGCTCCGCGCGCCGCACGGGGAAAGCTTACGGGCTTTCCCCTGATTACGGCCCCGACCATGCGGGGCTGAATCGCGAACAGCTAGGCGCACTGTTTGACCGGACTATTGGCCGCTTTTACGGCCGCAACGATGA
>NZ_JBXAXW010000094.1:0-546 GCF_056781975.1 Dellaglioa sp. CoH-57-MRSF-19 | reverse complement strand
CGCGCACCGTCATATCGTTGAGCAGGACGCGGCGGATGCCCTCCGTAACCTCGTCCAGCGCAAGCCGCCGCGTGCTCTGCGGCTTTTCCTCGTCGCCGTACTCATCCACCGTCAGCACGCGCGGGGGCGTGTAGCCGTGTTCGTCGGCTTCTGCGTATTCTTCGGCCGTGACCCCGGCCCATTCGGAACACTCGTATTGCGCGCGATCCATCAGGCTGTAGACGAGTGCATGCGGAATGTCGAGCGTGAGTGAAACCAGTTTCGTACTCATTTCATTGTCCTTAGTGGGTAAGAGTCTGTAGTATGGACGCTATCAAACGACGTGTCAAGCCCTTTATGCGATGCGCGTTCGGGCCGCCACGTGCTCAGCGTTGAGCCGTTCGGCCTCAGCTTGCGCGATGGTGCCGTCGTCGCCCGGCCATTCCTGCACGGTGTTACCCGTGTCCGTGCAGTAGATGCCCGAGACAGGCCCCGCCGCGTTTTGTGTACTCACAAACCAATCGTATTTCATGATCGCTCTTGTTACCCTTGTTGAATGCCCGGAAC
>NZ_JBXAXW010000093.1:0-548 GCF_056781975.1 Dellaglioa sp. CoH-57-MRSF-19 | reverse complement strand
ACCAACGANCGCGATTTGGTGATGAAGCGATACAAGAAGTGGGCGAAGAAGGTGAAGGACGCGGGTGGTCGCTACACGATCTTCCGACCCGACGCGGACATGACGATGGAAGAGGTGGTGGCCGCCACCAACGCCTACGACGTAGATGTCCTGATCATCGACTATATTTCGCTACTCAAGGGCGCGGACGGCGATGATCAGTGGCGTCAGCTGGGTGCGGTCGGGCGCTACGCGAAAATCAACGCCGAAAACAGCAACCGCGTGAACATACTGCTCGCCCAGCTCTCGGAAGACGGTAAAATCCGGTATTCGCGGGCTCTCACCGAACACAGTTCCAACTCGTTCACGTGGAACCTGACAAAGGAACAGCATCAGGAGCGAGCGGAAACCGGGTCCACGATCGTGACCATCGATCAGCCGAAATCGCGGAACTCCAGTCCCTTCCCGTTTCAGGTGCGCATCAACTATTCGCATATGCGAGTCGAGCCCGCACCTCAATCCGATGATCTGGGTGAACCTTCGGCGGCCACCGGATCATCTACAGGATC
>NZ_JBXAXW010000092.1:256-548 GCF_056781975.1 Dellaglioa sp. CoH-57-MRSF-19 | reverse complement strand
GCTAGTGGCTGGTCAAAACGTTACGCTCTCCGAAGCAAACGGACTAATCACGGTCACCGCCGCGATTCCGGCAGGCACTGTATCCACGGTCAACGGCATCAGCCCGAACGGAAGCGGCAACGTGTCATTGACGGCCGCGAACGTGAACGCTGTTCCCGTCGCTGGCAACGTGACTATGACGGGCCCGCTGAACATGGGATCACAGGTGCTCAACGGTATTGCTACGCCAGTCAATCCGAGCGATGCAATTCCGCTTTCGTATATCACGGCTCTTGTCATAGATGGTGGCGTG
>NZ_JBXAXW010000092.1:0-246 GCF_056781975.1 Dellaglioa sp. CoH-57-MRSF-19 | reverse complement strand
GATAACGGCGGGTGCCCGGCCAACTACGGCTCAGCTTCTTCAGGGACAGTTGTCCATAAACTTCCCGGACCGAAAGTTTTACACTCTCGACAACACTGGTGCGATCATCAGCATAGGTGTGGCTCCCGGGGATTTGGCACCTGTTGCGTTCACCGGCAGCTATAACGATCTAACCAACAAGCCCTCGGGTGGCAACTACACTCTTCCGCCCGCCTCAGCATCAGTTTTGTGGGGCGTGATGGTACC
>NZ_JBXAXW010000091.1:0-551 GCF_056781975.1 Dellaglioa sp. CoH-57-MRSF-19 | reverse complement strand
TGCTTACGGCGTTATTCTCGACGCATCGTTCCATAAGGTTGAGGGCTACGGGGACGGAAAACTGTGGAAGGTGATGGGGCTGTTGGCAATCGACAAAAATAAGTATCCGGATGTCGCACAAAAAGTTCTGACACGGGAAATCAACACCTATTCTATGGGTGCTCTCGTTGATTACTTCACGTGTGGGTACTGTGGCGCTCAGTGTACGGCACGCCACACCTGTGGACACATCACGAGCCCGAAGCAGGTTAACTGGAAAAAGTATCGAGATTTCGATGGTTCCACGCATTTGGCATTCCTAAATGCACACGGAATTCAGCCGATCGAGTGTTCTATCGTGAAAGACCCAGCTTGGGCTCCGGCGCCTTCAGATAACGTGGTGGATTTTGCGAGCGCTTCTCAATTGCGCTCAGCGCCCGCATAATTCGCAGAACTCAATTTTAACATGGTAAAGCGATTAGGTGTTTTGGACTCCTAATCGCCTACGCATTTGTGCGTGGGTGTGCGGGTGCTACGCACATTCCGTATTTTTATCGCACTCCCACCTAAAC
>NZ_JBXAXW010000090.1:0-568 GCF_056781975.1 Dellaglioa sp. CoH-57-MRSF-19 | reverse complement strand
AGAGCTGTTCAAGACTGAGCCTGTTGCGAGAATGCGCCTGAAGCTCTCGTGCCTGTTTGCGAACCAATGAAGAGAATGTGCGAGCCATGGTGTACTCCGAGTTTGTTCTTCATAAAATTGCACATCCTGCTTTACTCGTTTTGTTGGCATTTCTTCATTATTTTTGCAGTGTTTTCACGGCTCACGTGCATCTTTACGGATTTGATTCGTTGGCATCTTGTCCACCTTCTAGTTCATGCGGTTCACGGTACGTTTCTTGGCCACGAAAATAAGCGATAGAGGCCATCGACGTGTCGTCGTTGAGCAGGGCTTCTACGCCCGGATGCAGAGGACTAACGTCCTCGATGTCGTCCACCCACTGGGCATCCGACGTTTCCCAATTCAACTTGGGTTGAAATTCATGAGGAACTATGGCCAAGAAGTTCTGGTACACCATGCCGTCCCCACGGAACAGTAGCAGCGGACGCAGCTTTAGCGGACCGGTATAGCCGGCCTCTTCTTGTACTTCACGAGCCACTGCCATCTCCACATGCTCTCCATGGTCTACAGCACCGCCCCACGTACCCCA
>NZ_JBXAXW010000089.1:0-570 GCF_056781975.1 Dellaglioa sp. CoH-57-MRSF-19 | reverse complement strand
CGATTTGGTTTACCATCTTGGGGACCGGGTTGATGTCGAAGTGGATTTGGACGGGAGCTGCCTTGACGGCAGTTACGTGCAAGTCACGGAAGTATACCGAATCAAGGGCCTGTCGCACATGACGGCTTCGAAGTAAATAAGAAGTAAGCCAACCACAACACTCGCCTATACATGAAAGCAACAATCGAACAGGCCCTGCTCAGCGAAGCGCTTCGCGTGATCCAACGCCTTGCGCCCCCGGTGAGCGGGGCCGTTACATTGGAAAGTAACGGAAAAACGTTGAAGATGCACAGCCAAGCAGAGCTGAGCCGATGCTCGGTTACGCTGCCGTGCTCTGTTGACGGAGAAATGCTGATCGCGGTGCCGACCGAGGCGCTGAGCGCCGCGATACGCGGGCACGATGTGCTCGAAATTGAGTTGAAGCAGGCGCTGCTCCGCATCAGCTCCGGAGCCTACAACACTCGACTCACGACTCAGGATGCGCTGGAGATCGAGGTCGAAGAGGACAGGAGTGACGCACGCGTCCAGAAGATCAGTGCTGAGCAGTTGGCCGAATTGGCTGGCATGGTC
>NZ_JBXAXW010000088.1:0-572 GCF_056781975.1 Dellaglioa sp. CoH-57-MRSF-19 | reverse complement strand
CAGTTACCGCTCGGCTGACGAGGAGGCGTTTGTCGAGGCTCAGGGCGGCACCGTTGTCAAGTACAGCGCGAAGATGAATGTGCTACTATACAAGCCGGGTGCTAAGTTCGCGGACAAGATCGTAAAGGCCGGGAACAAGGCGATGACATGGGACCAGTTCAAGGAGAAATACGGGCTATGAGCGAGATTACGTTTGCTGTAAAACGCGTTGTCGTGGTGCAGGGTTCTGGCTCCGACAAGATCGCGGTGTTCACCGATTTGCCGGGCCCCATCTGGCCGTTCGAAGAAAAGGCGGTGTTGAGTATCGAAGCGGCAGCAGGCACGGGCCCGGAGTATGTACGTGCCGTGTTTGGGGTTGAGCCCGAAGTGATTCATCGGGGTTGACTGGTCGCTCGAAGTAGGTATAATGGGAATCACTAAATTATTGGAGGTTCCCATGTTCGAAAAAGTCACCAAGCATTTCAAAGTCGCGGCACTGCGCCGCCGTATCCGGAAGCTCCGAATCGATGAGGCAGCGCAGATCGCGGTGGTGAACGCACAAGTCGATGTTATCAACAAAGCGAAGAGCGCCC
>NZ_JBXAXW010000087.1:0-580 GCF_056781975.1 Dellaglioa sp. CoH-57-MRSF-19 | reverse complement strand
ACTGTGGACCGTGCTCAGGTATATTCGGCGGTGGCGAAGGCAGTTTAAGCAATTCCCAATTTGAGAGGACCCGCAAGTGACGTTGAAGAGAAAGTTGCATCGTCGTCTCGGACTGCCGTACTCGTATGACACTCAGTATGCACCGATCCGAGGATTCTTCGGAGACAAGCGATTCCTCAGCAACTTCTTCCTGCGTCCACTTTCGCTGTACGGTATCGAGTTCCCGTCATCCGAGCATGCCTTCATGTGGCACAAGTCGGAAGATGCAGGGTACAGAAAACGTGTGCTCGCGGCCCCGACGCCAAAGCGCGCAAAAGCAGTGGGAAAGTCTGCTGCGCTTCGTCCCGATTGGGATAAGAGCTACAAGTTTGAGGCGATGCTACGGGTGCTGCGCGCCAAGTTCCGTGACCCCGAGTTGCGGAAATGGCTGCTCGACACAGGTCAGGCTTACCTTGAAGAGACCAATACGTGGGGTGACATCATCTGGGGCCGGTGTAATGGCGTCGGTGAGAATCATCTTGGGCGTCTGCTCATGATAATTCGGTACGAGTTGCAACAAAGTTGTTGACATGTAGTAAAT
>NZ_JBXAXW010000086.1:0-581 GCF_056781975.1 Dellaglioa sp. CoH-57-MRSF-19 | reverse complement strand
GACCGAGAAGCTGGGTATCGAGAAGTGGGAGAAACCGATTCCGGTGTCGCTGCGCGGCGTGTCGCGTGGCAACTTCCCGTCGTTCATTCCGAAGACGGATCAGGAACGCATCCAGAACATCGAACGCCTCGTGTTCGACAAGTATGCGGAAGAAGTGTTCCAAGAATCTACGAAGATGGACGGTTCGTCGCTCACGGCCTACTACATTCCGCCGTCGAGCAAGTACTTTGCGACGGCCGCCAAACCGGACGCAGAGGGCAACCTCCCTGAATTTGTGGCTGGTGTGTGCTCGCGTAACCTCGATCTGGTGGAGACTGAAGGCAACCAGTTCTGGAAAACGGCGCGCGAAGAGCAGGTCCTCGAAAAGCTGGCGACGCTGGAGCGCGCGGTAGCAATCCAAGGTGAGCTGTGCGGTTCGGGTATTCAATCGAACTTCGAAGGATTCCCCGAGGGCTACTACGGCTTCTACGTGTATGACATCTTCGACATCGAGAATCAGGAATACCTGCGTCCTTCGGAAGTCGAACACATCGTACGTGAGCTGGGCCTGAAGCATGTGCCGGTCACCAGCTATTTCAAGC
>NZ_JBXAXW010000085.1:0-585 GCF_056781975.1 Dellaglioa sp. CoH-57-MRSF-19 | reverse complement strand
GAAGATAGCGCGAACCCGCCACCAGTGCGTCGTTCGCGTTTTTTCTATTCTCCGACGCAAAGTTTTGCTGAAGAAGTCAACGCATCGAAGTCTATTTCAGAAGAGAAGAGTCTTCCGCACGATAACGATGAGATCAACAGCCGAGTTATTCAGTACTCTGAAGAATTGCCTACTGAACTCGGTGACAGAATACACGTACTACGCGAATATTTGCTACGTGAGTGGGCACCTACGGCGTTGAGTGCTAACGCGGCCACCGCTCAATTCATTGACGTGGCACAACGAACTCTTGGCACTGCCATTGACCCGGCACCCCTCGTCAAGTTCGAACGCATGATCGATCGCGCGCTCACGATAAAGATGGCGGACTTTGTGGCGAAATATGCAGGACTGCCAAAGAATAAGGCATCTGACCTCTTGAATTCTGTGGCACCTCAACCACAGCAGGCATTGATCGTCCATCCGCACGATGACGAGATACGAGCCGAACATGAGCGCCGTAGACGCGCGTCCAGAACCAAAAACTCGGACACTGACAATGAAAAAGATTGATTATTCGAAGGTCAACAGCGTAACGGATCATCT
>NZ_JBXAXW010000084.1:0-585 GCF_056781975.1 Dellaglioa sp. CoH-57-MRSF-19 | reverse complement strand
AGACGGGTGTGCGTATCTCTGACAAGAAGGAAGAGGTGGCTCTGTGTTGGCCTATGCCGAGTCTGGAAAAAGCGTATCCTGACGACGTACCGTCGTTTGCGAAGCGTAGCAAGGGACCCCACTTCGGCATGTGGAAGTTGGATGGCACGAGCCTCCAAGGACTGTACGATCGTGGCACTCCCAAGGCTCTTATCACGCGTGGTGATGGCATGGTTGGTCGCGATGTGTCGTACCTGATTCCGAAGCTTGTAGAGTTCGGACTGATTCCGGCACGGATTCCGACCCGAAACCGAACGGTCTTTCGATTCGAAGCATTGATGAAGAAGGATGTGTTTGCTGAGAAATACAGCCGTGAGGCAGCGGGCGACGACGGTTTCGACAATGCGCGCGCCATGGTCAACGGCTTGTTCAATCGCTCGTGGTCGAGTCGGGCGCTCCGCGACGTGTCTATGGTGGTACTTGGCGTCTACCACAATGAGGACATCAGTACTGTCCGGCAAGGCCTTAACAAGGCCAAGCAGTGGGGATTCGAAACGGTGCCATTCTTCGAAGTGCAGCCGAACCGCGCGTTCCTCGAAGCTGCGC
>NZ_JBXAXW010000083.1:0-586 GCF_056781975.1 Dellaglioa sp. CoH-57-MRSF-19 | reverse complement strand
GAAGGGCACACATGAGGATGTGTTCAACGCCATCATCCGCCCGTGGAAGAGCAAGAAAATGCGCAGCTGGTTGCAGGAAAACTACCCGTTGCTGGGTGTGCAGGACCTTGATGAGCAGATTCGCGCCGCTTTGAAGCATGCATCAAAACCCAAGGAGGCTGCATGAACGATGACCAATAGCTATTGGCAGAGCGCGTCGGAGACGATGATGCTTGGACCCTGACCGTCACTGGGCCCGAAACAGATTCGGAGGATGGGGAGTCGGAAGATCGCCTCTACGCATTGTACGCAACTCCGGTCCGTAACGGATACTGGAACACGCAAATCACGCTGGCTGCTGTCGAGCTGGGTTCAGGTGAGGGTGATGAGGACATCGAATTCAGTGATGAGATTTACACTGTGTTTGCATACTCGTCACCGGAGCGTGAAGACGGCATCAACGAAATACTGTGTGGGATGCTACAGATTCTTCAGGTGCACAACGTAGACAATCCTGTTGACTTGGTTCATCGCTATGGTGGTCACGTCAGGGGCAGGAGCGTAAATCGCTTCGCAGCTCCTGACACACATTAACGAACGCTGGACG
>NZ_JBXAXW010000082.1:0-587 GCF_056781975.1 Dellaglioa sp. CoH-57-MRSF-19 | reverse complement strand
GCCACACACTCACACTGCCCTGAGCGGCAGATATCACCATCTGACCATTAGCCCCCCGCGTGATGGTGATGCCCGGGCCCGCTGTTATAGATTTCGGGACTCGGTTGAACACAACTACAGTGTCACCCGCCACAGGTGCCTGAATCAACGGTGTATCCCAATTCAGAGTTACTGAGGAACCCGAATCAATGATACTGGTCACCTTACGGCACAGACTAAACAAATAGCCGGTCACAAACTCTATGATCGGCGGGTTGTTCACGTCTAGAACGCGTGGTCCCGTATAGGTAGCACCGTTCACCGTGACTGACAAGACACTCGGCTGCGTAACTGGGTACGTGCCGCCATCTGACGCGTACTCATCAAAACCCCATAGGCCGTTCCCCGAGGTATAGGCGCGGAATGATTCAATGAGCCCCTGCTTAACGATATACGCGGACGGCAATGCGTCACTGGCGCTGGGCAGCATGTCAACAGACTGAAGCGTACCCATGTGGAATGCGTTGCTGGTCTCAGCCACATCGAGCCACATCTCGTAGTTTGCGTCAACCGAAGACAGGTACGCGTCTATACGCATAGCATACGAG
>NZ_JBXAXW010000081.1:0-588 GCF_056781975.1 Dellaglioa sp. CoH-57-MRSF-19 | reverse complement strand
ACTCAGTACAACACTAGAACAACGAGACTGAAGTTTATCAACGGCTTCGCCTCTTGTCAACTGCCTTTTTACTACGTTTGTGTGTCGGGTGTTTGATCGGCGCAACATGGTGTGCCGGTCTACCACTCGCACGAACCACTTTACTGTTACTGGTATCAGTATAACCCTTTTGAGGCTTGCAGTAAACCTCTTTCTGCTCTACGTATTTACCAGCAGCGTCCACCGATGGCGGTGGCATAAACTGATTGAGGGCCTGAGCTGCGCCCTCGCACTCGACTTGTGTCGTGTAAGGACCGGAATCAGCAACCGGTTCGTCCCGCATCCGAAACGCGGGTCGGCCATTTAGAGTTAGCACCGTGGCCGTGATAAGGATGTAGGACGTGGTAATCATCCGAATCGCTCTCGCATTTCGGGCACGAGGTCCGAGAACTTCATCAAGTCACCTTCCCGGATTAGCACGTCCTCACCGATGTCCGAATACACCTCGGCCCAGATGCCGTGACTTTTCAGAAACGCGGCCATGCGGTTGGCATCGGCAATGCCACGGTTATCCGGACGGAACGTCTGGACGACGACCAGCGTGTCATC
>NZ_JBXAXW010000080.1:0-596 GCF_056781975.1 Dellaglioa sp. CoH-57-MRSF-19 | reverse complement strand
GAAAGACCCTAATGGTAATGTGGCTTGGACAAATTCCGCTGTGCTCGCGTCCAAACCAGTAATAAACCATATTAATTAACGGGAGGCTCAGTCATGGCGCAAGTAAACGCAAATGCCGTGGCTGAGTCTACTCTGACTCAGCAGAATTCAGCTGCTAATGCAAATGCTATAGCGGAAACTCTGCTACTTACACAGGCTACTTTAGTCAAAGCCAATGCAGTAGCAGAAACCTTGCTCACGGTTGCGCCGAAAAACATACAAGACACGTATGTTCAGATGGAAATAATTTCAGGCGGTTTGATTCCGGCGAATGACTATGGAGTTAAGCTTGAGGTGATTGCAGGGCTTCCATATGACACACAGGATGGATATGTGACGCTAGAGATTATAGCGCAAACCACGCTGACGCCAGCAAAACCGATGACAACAATAACTTGGTTTACCCCATCGTGAGGATGTTATGATTCTGACTTTGAATGACTCTACAAAAACTGCAAGTATACAAGATTGGGATCAATCGGATTGGGACCTACAGAAAGATACCATACCGTGGGACTATACAATAGAGTTCGATCCCATGATAGACGGTGGCATAC
>NZ_JBXAXW010000079.1:0-598 GCF_056781975.1 Dellaglioa sp. CoH-57-MRSF-19 | reverse complement strand
AGCCCGGAGTGTCAATGAACCCGAATTCGATGGCCGTTGTTCCTGAGCACTCCGAATTTACATTGCCGGGTGCTGCGCGTGGCACGACTCAGGTTGGTCTTGGCACTTTCGGATTCACGGCCGGTACTTCTGATTCACTCCTTATGATGAACTCGCATTACTTCACATCATGAACCTAACAGACGCCCTTGCGTGGACGGGGCCCTCCGCGTATGCGCAGGGGCGCGCTCAGGACCCCGAACTAGATCATCACGAAACGCCAGAACCAGAAGATGAAGGACCGATGAGTCTGGAGCGATTCATTGAGCACACCATACACCCGGGCCCGAAGCGTGCAGCTGAAATGGAGTGGTCAATTGCTGGTCTGGCAAACTGGCACAGCTCTTCGTCGCACGGTCACAGTGATGTGGCGCGGCTCATAACATGGCCGATCTATAATTACCTGAAGGATATGGGATTGATCGACAAGGGAGGCAAGCGCGCTAATCTGCTTGAGTGGACACATCATTTCATATCGCGCCTTATCCGCAAATTTGCGAAGCGCCAGATGAAGAAATGGCTGACCAAGTTCTTGTGGCGGTTTATACGGTTTGCGGCG
>NZ_JBXAXW010000078.1:0-599 GCF_056781975.1 Dellaglioa sp. CoH-57-MRSF-19 | reverse complement strand
AGCTTGTGTCTCCGTAGAACTTGTAGGCCAGCCCCGGAAGATTGGCCATGTCCAACATGCTCAACTGGTAACGCGACTGATTAGGAACGTTGAAGCGCACGTTCTTGAATCCGGATTTGAACATGTTGTAGTTCGAACCGGTATTGTCCACGGGTGTAAACCTGCTCCAGTTAAGGTCTCCGGAGTATCCTTCCATTGGCATAATTAGCGCTCCTTAGAATGAGCTAAACAGATTCTTAGCCGCACTAGCCACGCCCGGCAACGAGTACGTAGCATCACACGACAGCGGTGTGGACGCGCTCGGGTTGATGAATAGCGTATCTAGGTCTTGCTGTGTGAGCATGAACAGAGGCTTGAATTCAACCAGCACGCGGCAGTGGTGCGGCAGACCAGTCTGTGCATCGAAGTTCGAGGCCGCCGTTATAGAGACTCGCGTGATAACCACTGAGTCGAAGAACAGATAGTTGCCAATCTTGATCGAGATGCGGTTCTTCAGCTTCGTGTTCCAGTAGGCAGCAGTACCCATGCTCGGGTTTACCGTGGCATCTGCCGGTACCGTATTGTTGGCTCCATCATTCGAGTTCTGCGACGTGTTGGTC
>NZ_JBXAXW010000077.1:0-601 GCF_056781975.1 Dellaglioa sp. CoH-57-MRSF-19 | reverse complement strand
ACGCAGCACAACGTCTGCAATCAATTGATAGCGAGAAATAACATGGCATATCAACAAGGCTTCGCAAACGTCTTTTACTCGGCAGCTACCGTGCAAACGGGTGCGGCAACGGTGACTAACGTTTCGGTACCTTGGGACACGCAGTTCCGAGGTCAAGACTACGTGGGTCGCCCATATGTTCTGATTCAACCGAGTTTGGGACGAGACCCGGGCCTATATGTGTTTAATGGGACGCAGTACCTGTTCGGTATCAACTACGAAGATTTCGGCAAGCTCGTGTCCGCAGACTCGACGTTCACCGTCGTCTACAACGCATCAGCCGCAGTCTCAGNTCCGTCGGGAGCTACCGTGTGGACCTGAGGTCAAAAGGTCACGGGGCTGTCCACGATCCCCGCAAACACCAACGCTGTGTACGTGATCGTAGAAGCGGCCTCTTCAAGTGGTGGAAGTGGCGTGACTTCGGTCAACGGAAAGACTGGGGCAGTCGTCATAAGCGCGACGGACATCACGACGGGCACATTTGCCGCCGCTCAGCTTGGCGCAGGCTCGGGCAACAACGATGTGCTGACCACCAACGGCTCAGGTGCACCTACATGGGTGG
>NZ_JBXAXW010000076.1:0-605 GCF_056781975.1 Dellaglioa sp. CoH-57-MRSF-19 | reverse complement strand
CCGCAAACGCGGCTGACTTATCGACAGGGTGGAGTTCGTACAGTATTGGTACGTCCAGTGGTTTGATAAATGACTTGGCTTTCTTGCCGGGAGCTAATTTGTACGTAATGGCATCGACAACCGGAATCTACACTATTCCGAATCCGGGAGCGGTCGGTACAGCAGGACTTCTCACGGGAACGTTGACACCAACATTGCGTAGCTCCGCAGGAGGTTCGATCAGCGCCCTGATGCTAGTTGGGTCGTACATGGTTGCGTTCGGTGCTAATGGATATATCGCAACATCGACAGATGGCATTACGTGGACTGCAATCACACCTCTGCAAAATAATGGTGCGTGGCAGGCAGCGCTGTACGACGGCTCGAAATATGTTGTTTTCTCTGATAATGTAAACGGTATAATTGCCACGTCACCAGACCTGAAAACGAATTTTCAAGCGACCTATGCAACGGAGAACGCGGAAGTGGCTTGGAGTATAGCTACCGGTGGCACAGGCACAGCGCTACTTCCGGTTTCGGGGCCGCCCGATGCTACTACGGGACGATTCACTTGGAACTCTGGGCAAACTCCTGTCATAGCTCAGGTAAGCTCACCCAGTTCAGGA
>NZ_JBXAXW010000075.1:0-609 GCF_056781975.1 Dellaglioa sp. CoH-57-MRSF-19 | reverse complement strand
AAGGTACGCTGGTCCCGAACCATGTGCCGTACTATCAAGTGCGGAATACGGCTCCGGGTTTTGCGTGGCTTGGTCAGTTTCTGGAAACGCGGTTGCTGCGTGCCACTTGGTACGCGACAGCCGTCGCCACGCTCTCGTGGAGTATCAAGCAGGACATGCGTGCGTTCCTGAATCGCACGTGCGATGAACCGGAGGCGGCAGTGAAGTTTATGCTGCATGACTTTGGCGCACGTGGTGCATCGTCGGCCCAGACGGCAGCACTTGGTGGCATGGCCCATCTTGTGAACTTTATGGGCACCGACACGGTACCGGCACTGGTCGCGGCTCGTCGTTACTATGATGAGTCGGTCGCAGGCTTCTCGATCCCGGCCATGGAGCACTTCACGGTGACTGCATGGGGCCGCGATAATGAGGCCCGCGCTTTCTCGAACATGATCGACCAGTTCGGCGGTGAGGGGCGTGTGTACGCATGTGTCTCGGATGCCTACGACATCTACAATGCCGTGGACAACATCTGGGGCAAGCAGTTGAAGGATAAGGTCTTGTCGAAGGGTGGGCGCGTTGTGATTCGCCCTGACTCCGGCGATCCGGTATCCGTGGTGCTGTACT
>NZ_JBXAXW010000074.1:0-610 GCF_056781975.1 Dellaglioa sp. CoH-57-MRSF-19 | reverse complement strand
TCGCAGCCTTGGCGCTAGCCGCATCCGTTATTCTATGGGTCGGAATCATCTTTTCCATAAGAGCAACCCTATGGAAATAGGAGACGAGGCAGAAGTCACGATCCTTGTTCTTAACAAGCTGGGCTACAAGATGCGAGTAAACAAGGGTGTGTTGGATCGACCCACGTTCGCGTGTTCTGCACTGCATAACATCTGCATCCAGCGCATCGGTAACGATCTTCGAATTTTCTTCCGGGCCTAAACATGTTTGCGCGACGTACGAGAAGTGCACGACGCGGTAAGTCTGGTATGGGCTCGATACGTCGTGAGAATTACAACACGGTTAACGGCATGCAGACGCGCGCCGGTTGGTGGGAAATACGGGCCAAGGTTGTGGCACGCGATGGCAACAAGTGCCGGGCCATAGTGGGCGGCAAGCAATGCCTGCGCCCTGCTGTGGAAGTACACCACATAGTGCCTCTCTCACGGGGCGGCACCAACACGATGTCGAATCTCCTATCGCTGTGCAAAAGCTGCCACGACAAACGCCATAACCATCTGCATCGAGCGCGCGGCGCTCACAACCATTGAGGAATACACAATGCCTAACAGCAAGCTCCCAGAACTCATC
>NZ_JBXAXW010000073.1:0-613 GCF_056781975.1 Dellaglioa sp. CoH-57-MRSF-19 | reverse complement strand
CATGGTTTAATGTTCCTTCCGGTCGTGAATGGCAACCGCACCGTAAAAGCCCTTGCCAGTCAGGCGCTCGCACGCTTCACCAAAACGCGCGTCAGACGTCGCCCCGTAGTTACCGCCCGCCATGTGCCAACCGGGCACGGGTTCCCATTCGCTTTTCTCGTTGCGCTGGGCGGGAACCAGCGACAGCGCGTCCGCGTAATGATTGACGAGCAGCACGGCAGGCGCGTTACTGTCGGGTTCAAAGGGGCCATCGGCGTTGACTACGGTAAGATGCGTTGCCCGCGAGCTAATACCGTCGCGCGTGCAGTCGCGAGCCCCGAACCGGTCCGGTTCCGGCTCAAACATGCTGTCTTGCGCGTCAAACATGAAACGATAAACCGATACGCGGATGCCCATTTTTTACTCCATTTGGTTAGCGGCTCGTCGTGAGCCAGTAACCGCATTGTGACGGCAACCGATACGGGAGTCAACAATACCCTAGTGATTTAGTCGGGTATTGGATCAAAAGAAAGGGGCCTTGGCGGCCCCTCCTTGCGTCTTCCTTGTGTAGCTATCGGAATAGCTTTTCTAGCCCGTAGAACGCGGCACGGCCTACCGTACCGCCGATTCCGGC
>NZ_JBXAXW010000072.1:0-614 GCF_056781975.1 Dellaglioa sp. CoH-57-MRSF-19 | reverse complement strand
ACCAGCCGGACGCTGTTGTGCTGGAAACTACCGATCTGATTGCTGATCTGGGATTTAATGATGCGCTGCACATGAGCGTTCTGATGGACATCGAAGACGCGTACGATATCTCGTTCGAGTCCAGCAACGCCAAACTCCGAATGGTTGGGGCAATCGCGCACGAGGCAAAACTTCTGATCGACGCGGGCCAGCAAAAGAGAGACGAAAATGCATAGTGTGCTTGACGCAACTCACTATGCAGCAGGTATCGACAATCTGCAACTTAAGCGCGCTGCTCAATTCTTTGAGCTAAGCAGCACGATTGATGATGGCGTGGCCGATTTCGTGGTTTGGATCATTCAGCAGGTGATGCCCGAAATCCGAAACGATTTGGCGCATCTTACCGAAACTGAAGTCGAGCAGGTGGCTTCTAAAGCACGGACCGCTGAAATGATGCGCGTGCTGCGTATTCTTGATATGTGTATGGTAGAACCGCGCGCCGAGGCCCAGTCGGTAGAAGCGGCCTATGCACGACGTGTGCGTGAAAAGTTGCTGAGCTAAGGAGAATTATGACACGAGAACAACGCGTGGCGTGCCGAGAAGCTTTCGAACGCACGACGGGCCGCACCATGATT
>NZ_JBXAXW010000071.1:0-620 GCF_056781975.1 Dellaglioa sp. CoH-57-MRSF-19 | reverse complement strand
ACCAGAAGAAGCGTGATGAAATCGGGGCCGCTACCAAGGTTACGCAACTGAGTTTCACGCTCGATATGGTGAGGCGTGTGCGATCTTCTGGAGGGTTTTAATGAGTACACCTATCTATGCACGAATCCTGTACGACGAGATTCGCATGATGGATTCAAAGTCCGGGCTGTATGTATGGTGTGATCCAGATGAAGAGGGGGTGCTTACCGTTCAGCAGCTTTTGACCGGTGCTCCGTTTAAGGCAGAGAACAGCACGGAATATCATGTAACTGTTCTATATCATAATGGTGCACTTCCTCATCAAATCAGGATTCCTGTGGATCGTCCTATCTCGGCACGTGCCACGCACTTCGAAAAGTGGGATACACCTAAGGGCAACGTTCTAGTCCTGCGTCTAGACTCCACAGGTCTCCAGTCCTTGCATGATGAGCTGCTGCGTGAGGGCCTTACTCATTCGTTCCCTGACTTCAATGCACACTTGACTGTGGCGAAGAACGTGGAAGGTGCTGGGCGTACGCAAGCTTGGATTGAGTCACGTAACCACTATCTAGAAATGTGTCCGGTGGAGATCAGGTTCGAGTCTGCTATTAAGGCAAGTTCGCTAGCCTAAGAAAATGCCC
>NZ_JBXAXW010000070.1:0-623 GCF_056781975.1 Dellaglioa sp. CoH-57-MRSF-19 | reverse complement strand
GACTGGGATGCAGGTTGGCTCGCTGGATACGAGCTGGATAAGGATCAGGAACATTAGGAGAAACTGTGCACATTAAGGACATTTTCAAGGCCGCTAAGATCAGTGGCTTTAAGCGCCTTCAGACAACGGCACAGCCCAACTGCATGGGCGCGACCGACGTGTGGGCAGGTGACCTCACGGCTCTGGTACGCGAGATCGAGCGCCGCGTTCTGGGCTACGGCGACAAACTTCCCACAGGTCTGGAGGCCGCTATCCACCGACGTATCGTGCACGTGGAGACCGCACGAAACCAAGGTCGGATTATGGGCGCGATCCGCGAGGCATGGGCCGAACAGTATGCGGCACCGTGTTCGGGGCTGCGTCCCATCGAGGCCGAAGGGCGCAGTTTCAAGGTGGTCGAAATGTCGCTGGCCACGTTCCTGAGCCCACGATCAGAGGTCCTTGATCCGGAGTTCGTGGTGGTCTACGTCTACTGTGCTCAGGATGAGGTGGCGGCTCTCATCGAAGAAGCAGCACGTTGTGACTGGACACTGATCCCGCCCGAACAGCGTGATGAATACCCGGAGCTTCGCCATTCGAATTGGCTCACAATCGACGGATTCTGGGACTTCATGGACGAGCGC
>NZ_JBXAXW010000069.1:0-625 GCF_056781975.1 Dellaglioa sp. CoH-57-MRSF-19 | reverse complement strand
CGGCATAACTGATCCGTTGTCCGAAATTTGTCCGGGTATGACTATCAACGTTCCAACTAAGTCGGCCATTCAGGGCTATGTGAGTGCACAGGTCAAGAGCCAGCAACAGCAACAGCCGATTATGATCTGAGGGGCGTATGAGTTTCGCAATTAAAGATCGTATAGAAGTCAGCTTGTTCATAAACGACACAGAGTTCCCACTAGAAGCTCTGAACGTGCTGCACTTCATACACATAGCATGGACCACACGCGCACTGGTCCCCACAGTTCACTTCTCCATATTTGACGCGACTCACACCTTGGACAGCGTGCCCCTACAGGATGGCATTCCCATCCGGGTTGTGATTCGCGCTTACCAAGGTCAGACACAGACCTTCAACTTCCGGAAGTACGACCACAAAAAGACAAACATGGGCAACGGCTTTGCCTATGAAGTGGACGGATATCTGGACTTTCCAAAGTACTGGACCGGGACCAGTGTCGCCGGCCTAAGGGGAACTTCAAATGACGTTCTATCGCAGATCGCGACAACGTGCGGCCTCCAATTCGATGGGGCTAGTACTTCGGATTCTCAACTGTGGCTACCACGCAATAAGACATATGCGGAGTTCGCACGCAGTATAGC
>NZ_JBXAXW010000068.1:0-642 GCF_056781975.1 Dellaglioa sp. CoH-57-MRSF-19 | reverse complement strand
CAATATGGTAGTGCTCAGCGTTCGATAGTTCCTGCATGACGTGACGCGCGACGCAGCCACGCGCAAACTGATAGGCGTCGCTCATCCCACGATAGCGTTCTTGCAGAAGTTCGTGGTTGTGGTGTTCCGGGTTACTGAAAATCTCAACGTTTTCGCGTGTGAGCCTCTCCGCGTTCCGCACCTCATCCAGCCCGTTGTTCATGGCGCGCAGCAACGGGCTCGCGTCCACGTGCACGTGTTCCAGCAGCGCGTATGCAAAATCCTCGGGCCGAAACGTGTCATAGGCCTTTCCATCGTCACCCAGCTCTTGACCGCGAAACTTATCGATCAGTGCACTCAGCTCATCAGCCGTGAGATTCAGTTTCACTTTTGCCATTCTCTTCTCCCTCGTCGATCACGACGTGATTCATGAGCGCCAGCGCGAATTCAATAGGATTGAATGCTTTGTGCTGATACTCGCCTGTGGTGTACGTGTGATAGCACTCGTACGAAAGGTTTGCTATTTCGTTGAACGTGAGATTCAGTTTCGCTTTCACGGATGCCCCAAGTCGTCGAGAACCGAGTCGCACACGTCCCGGATGCCGCGATCAAACTCGTTTTCGCGCTCACTCTTGTTGAACTGGCCGCCCGACAGGTCCCGGA
>NZ_JBXAXW010000067.1:0-642 GCF_056781975.1 Dellaglioa sp. CoH-57-MRSF-19 | reverse complement strand
GTAGTGGCCACCTTCGCACCCAAGCGAGGAACAGCCACCGGGTTTACATTCGTTCATTATTCATCCAGCACAAGTTTGACGATAACGCGGCCCAGTGTATCGGACACGGCAGTCTTCAACACCGAACACCGCTTTCCCGCCTTGTCGGGGTATTCGACGTACGTAATGTCAACACCAGAATTCTTAACAGCCAACGTCAAGCCCGTGCACGCATTCACGAAGTCCCAGAAGTCTGGATTTGTGATATCCAGCGGATTGTAGTACCGATAATCGCGACCGTCGAAAATCTGGACGGCTACAGCGTCGCGTACCACGTGATCTCGATACAGGTATCCTCGAAATTTTGCCGCCCCTCGAATCAGGTCGAGTGATAGTTCATCATGCAGGTTCATTCTGGCTCCGCATCCGGGTAGTCTTCGGCATATTCGACATCTTTGCCGCTGCCGTCTTCGATAAATGTGCCACCTTCCTCGTAATCCACGGGATGGTAGCGGACCATGGTCGGCACCATGCCCATGAAGTAGGCAGTGTGAGCGATATAGCCGCTGCTGAGGCCACCCTCTTCACCCAAATCATGATCAGTTATGAACGCGGGCGCGTCGTAACTTGACCAATCACCTTCGATGCGTGTGCCTTCTTCGA
>NZ_JBXAXW010000066.1:0-643 GCF_056781975.1 Dellaglioa sp. CoH-57-MRSF-19 | reverse complement strand
TCCCGGTCTACGGCCTCAACGTTATGCATCGGAATCTCGCGCAACGGCTGCGTCCATTCGTTGAAGCTCTGAATCATATTGAGTGCCCATGCCACCCAAAATGACGCGTCCTCATCCACCTGCTTAAGGCGCTCGACGACGTTATGTTCCCGCAACTGCCGTTCCAGCTCTTCGTATCGCGCAAGACGCTGACCCACCAAGCGCTCGACTGCTGTTTGATTCATTATTCTTCCTCGCTGACTACTTCAGTTTTGGTGCCGCATCCGGGACAGAAGCAGAGTGGGAACGTGACGCTGGCACCGGACGCCGAAAACGAAAGTGCGTCGTTGTTGACGTGTGCATAGTGGCGCACGCGCTCATCGTCCGCACCGCGCACCACTAGGGTACCGTGCGCCGCCATCATATCCTGATAGTCGTCCATGTACGTACAGCAACGAACAAGTTTCATTTGACCTCCGAGAGAATCGTGGGGCGGATCGAGTGCACAAAATCCCAGTTGATGGAGCCTCGGGCCCGGCCAATGTGGAACTTTCCACACTCACATCCGTACACGTGCATGATATTGACGATAGGGTTGCCCTGACGTTTTCGTCGGCAAATCCAGTTGTGCTTTGCGGCCTGTGCCTCTTGCTCGGTATTGTAC
>NZ_JBXAXW010000065.1:0-643 GCF_056781975.1 Dellaglioa sp. CoH-57-MRSF-19 | reverse complement strand
GTGAAGTGAAGCGCACGTATTACCAACAGTCTTTGGCTCTGAAGCATCGCATTCGCGAATTGTTGGACGGGCACCACTCGTACACGACATGGCTCGTGGCGCAGGGTGCGCTTCCTGAATACGAGGGCACGGTGGGAGACGCTCCCTACTCTGGCTACATCGATTCGTTGCCCGGTGTTCTTGAATCCCGCATCGCGTGGGCCGAGTGGATGCTCGAAAACTGGTGCGGAGAACAAGCATGAACAAGATTCGATATGCGGTGCTGGAGCTGGCACATTCGTTGGTGCAGGCAACACCATTGAAAACTGTATCACCGAATTATTTCGTGTGCTGCGCGGTGCAGGCAGCGGGGGAAGCGCTGGACCAAGGAAAGCCCGGTATCTACAGTGTAGAAGCTCAAAAGGTGCGCGCCGCTATCCGTGCGTCCCTCGGGGCCCATAATGTACTAGAGTCGTGGCTCCGAGCACGTCGCGATTCCGGGTTCGATGCGGAGGCCGATGACGCTGAGCCGCGACTTCGGGCCACGCGTCTTGCGTGGATCAAGTGGATGATGGACAACTGGTGTTGGGAGCAAGCATGAACGTAGACGCAATTCCGGAAAAGACGGTGCGTGGCGCACTGCTGCGGCAATACGCACGTTGGG
>NZ_JBXAXW010000064.1:0-650 GCF_056781975.1 Dellaglioa sp. CoH-57-MRSF-19 | reverse complement strand
ACGTTGCCGGACAGTTCGTACTTCGATGCAGCTGCCGAGTTCACGCACCAGATCGGTCCGGTTGCTTGTGCGTCGAGATCAGCGAGGGTGAGTTTCTTGATACCCATTTGAGTAGTACTCCAAAAATTTTGAGGCCCGTGGAGCGAGCACAGGCCGAAATAAGGTTTTGTTTGTTTTTGTGAGTAGTTGCGATTTATTTACTATAGCTAACTTACTCAGTAATCTCTTGTCGAAGGCGCTCAGTTACGATGCGTATCATCAACGGCTGTAGCGCTTCGTCAACTGGTGGGAGACCGACAATGGTCGCGTATTCGTTCATAGTCATGTCCTCATCAACGTCGTCTGCCAACCTTGTTCCAAACATGCATCGTCCGGACTCCCGATGTTTCCACATGCAACCGCGTCCGGCGCGCAGAGGGCAAATGGCTGTGATCAACTGCTTTTCGATGATGCCGCAGTAAGTGCCGGATTCTTGTTCTTGTTCCATAATTCGTAAGTACTGCTCATCAAATGCACATGTACAAAAAAGCCCGGAACTTTCGTTCTCGGGCCCAGTTCAACCTAGTATGAGTATAGTGCTGTTGGTGGCGTTAGCAACTGGCTCAATCTTTGTCCAGTTCTGTGTCAGCGTGTCTTCGAACATCATAACC
>NZ_JBXAXW010000063.1:0-650 GCF_056781975.1 Dellaglioa sp. CoH-57-MRSF-19 | reverse complement strand
GCTTGAGGCGTTTACCAACATCAATGTGGTGGTCACGTCGAGTCAATGGGACAACTTCTTTGAGCTGCGTAATCACCCGGATGCCCAGCCCGAAATCAAAGATTTGGCTGAGACTATGCTTCGGGCCATGTCCGCAAGCAATCCGCGTATTGTCGATCCAAAGGACCTGAATGATGCTCGTGCGTGGCACCTGCCGTATGTGACAATGCAGGAGCGTCAGGCTCATCCCGTTCACGAGCTGATCGCGATGTCGGCTGCTCGTTGCGCCCGCGTCTCGTACCTGACGCATGACGGACAAAATCCTCTATTGGCCAAGGACCTTGAGTTGTATCGTCGTCTGGTCGAAAGTCGTCCGCTGCACGCCAGCCCTCTTGAACATCAGGCTATTGCAACTGCCTTCAACTATCCGTCGCAGAACCTGACTGGCGGCTGGATGCAGCATCGGACGTTGTTGGAAACCGCTGGCTCTATTGACGAGATGCACCGCCGAATGGGTGTGCTGTAGTATATTGTGCGCACGTTACCAGAAATTCCCAATTTAATACTAGCAATCGAGTGCTGGTTGTGTTATAGTATCAATAAGTATTGAATCGGAGGTTTTATGGGGCGTCCACGCGCAGCACTTGAAGATGTGCGCAGAATTTTTACGG
>NZ_JBXAXW010000062.1:0-653 GCF_056781975.1 Dellaglioa sp. CoH-57-MRSF-19 | reverse complement strand
AATTTTCTTTCCACTCAACTCTCCCCTGTCTTTGTGCGCCCTTCAGCATTCCCAGCTTCGCACCGATCACAACCCGCTCCACCGTTATCTTACGCCAGCGCTCGACGATGAACGCACCGTGCCCCGCATCCTCATGGCTGATACAAAGCTCGTGCTTTCGGCACAGCGCTTCGTACTCATCGAGAAAGTCTTCGACAGCCTTTGGGCTTTCTACGTAACTTCTCGCTATTCTGTCAAACCTTTGGGGTTTCTGCCTCATTCGTCCGAATCCTCAAGAAATGCATCATACCAACCATCGTACCACGAGAGGCCGTTAGCGTCATTGTCCGGGTACGGGCTTTCATCCACGTCGCCCCGTTCGTAGGCGGCACGGCCCTCATGGTACGCTTCACGCTGCGTCGTCATTCGTATTCCTCCTGATCCATATACTCGATGTCGGCCGAATGCCACCCAGCGTTCCACTCACGCCGCAGATTGGTGCCCGGGGCATATGGATTTTCGTCCACAGGAAGACCCCGGCCATGTGCTGCGTATCCACGAGAAAACGCCTGAGCGCGCCGCACTCGAATTTATGCTGCGTTCCTCGGACAACCTCCCCACGCAGGATCGCGAGAACCGCGTCCACTGTCTCGTTCACGCCTTCAGCGTAGGCA
>NZ_JBXAXW010000061.1:0-661 GCF_056781975.1 Dellaglioa sp. CoH-57-MRSF-19 | reverse complement strand
TTGACTGGCTTACAGGAGGTAGCCGTTGTCGCTTGCTGCTGCCTTCGTCGCCTTCGGAGCCTTTGCCGTCCTGGCCGGAGCAGCCTTCGCGGCCTTTGCCGGTGCTGCCTTTTCAGCCTTGGCCGGAGCAGCCTTGCGCTTTGCAACCGGTGCGTCAGCATCCGTTGCCTTTGCCTTGCGGCCCGGCTTTCCTGCCGGAGCAGCTGCTGCCTTCGGAGCCTTTGCTGCCTTTGCCGGTGCTGCCTTTGCCGTCTTGGCCGGAGCAGCCTTCGTCGCCTTCGCGGCCTTTGCTGCTGCCTGAGCTTCCGTCAGCTTCGTGACTTGGGCCGTCAGCTTCGCGATGGTCTTGGCTTGAGCTGCGATCGTCTTTTCCGATGCTGCGACAGTCTTGACTGCATCCTTCAGAACTGCCGATGCTGCGACGGTTTTTGCTGCCGGTGCTGCTGCCTTTGCGGTACGTGCCATGAAGATTCTTTCCTAAAACGAGTTGAGTGATTTTTGGAGCGCGGGACCTTTCCCGTCACGTTCCTATTTACTACGTATCTGAAATTGCGCTTTGCGAATTCCCGATGCGAGGCATTATGCCATAATCCACGAGAACCGCAAAGCGTTATTTTCAGTTTTTGTTAGGCGTTGCTAAAAAGCGACACCTTGTCCGATT
>NZ_JBXAXW010000060.1:0-661 GCF_056781975.1 Dellaglioa sp. CoH-57-MRSF-19 | reverse complement strand
CAACGGCTGCATGGGGAGCGGCAGCAGATCAAACATTTGGATATCTAAACACAGGCATCACAGTCAATCAGGCTTGGCAAGCTGGTGGTATCACACTAGGATTCGGCGCGAGATTCAACACGGGGACAACGTTGTACTACGGAGCAGCAAAAGCAACAAATCCGGTGTACGACGGATCGACCTATTGGGCTACTATGTCAGGCGGTAGCACTGGTATTGCTACGTCGGCAGATTTAACTACATGGACCCCGATTCCTCAGCAGTTGTCCAATGTGGCGGCGCTTGGATATGTGGGATCAAATACAGTTACGGCATCGATTAACTCGGTTTCTTCGCAAGCAGTAGTCCAATACAGCACCAATAAGGGTTCTAGTTGGACTTCGGTGACGATGCCAGCAACAGGGACTTCATCTGCGTCTCCGCTTGCGGTCATTGCCACAGGTAACGCCACATATCCGCATCTTTTGTGCATAGGAGCCACAAACAATTCGGTGACTACTATATATGCGGTGGTCGGTAATCTTGCAACAGGTGCATCCAGTTTCAAGATTGCTTCGCAGGTTAATACGGCAATTGGATCGGGTGCCTTCACGTCCACGATTCCACGTATAATTGGAAGCTATGTTACTGTGTTCTCATACCAAAACGGCATGATGAACAC
>NZ_JBXAXW010000059.1:0-665 GCF_056781975.1 Dellaglioa sp. CoH-57-MRSF-19 | reverse complement strand
ATTCAAACCCGGTTGATTGATCGTGAGTCGCGCTCTCGGGCTCATCGACGTATCGCTGATAAGCGAAGCATGCACCTCACCCGTATCGTCATCTAGCCATGCGCTGTAATGTCGATCCGTCTGTATATTTCGTAGTACTGTCATTTTGCAGCCTTGATGATTGCGGTCGTTGATGGAGGAACAGAGCTGTGATCGCCGCCGACTACAAAACCATCCTGAAACTGGACATCAAACGTCGTATGCATATTGAGGACAGCGCGCCGTGCTTGGGTCCCATGTACTTTTAGGACCAGCGGACCCGGGCTCGGTGCATTCTCTACCCAATATTTACCCAGCAGCGACACCAGATAGGTGCCGTAGGACACTGCCTTGGTATCTGTGCGCAGCACCATGAATTCTGGATCACGGCCTTTCTTGTGTAGTAGTACACACGAATCGACGGGTCCAGTGATCTCGTTAGTGCTGTCTCCAAACTGATGCAGGTTGTAGTGCTGCCACAAACCCGGCTCGATTTCTGGGCGCATCCATTCGTAAAACTTGTTCAGGTCTAGGCTCATGGGTGTGGTGCGTAGTTAGTGAACAGATAAAAAGTAACGACAAGTCCGGAGAGCGCGCCGAGCAGGACCCAGCGCATTTCACGGTGACTTGNATCGAAACATGATCCA
>NZ_JBXAXW010000058.1:0-670 GCF_056781975.1 Dellaglioa sp. CoH-57-MRSF-19 | reverse complement strand
AAGTCGCAATCGAAAATCTCTCTTGCAGAACTCGATCTTCTGTTCGAAGCTGACTATGGTGACGACATCCGGGCCGTGTGGCCGGTGCGTGGGGTGACCCGTACCGATCTCGATCCGCTGATTACCGAGTACGCGACGAAGAACTTCAAGGAGACGCTGGCCGAGGCCGTTTCGTGGCATCTGGTTGGGCTGAAGCTTCCTAAGGAAGTGGTCAATCTCGTGGAGAAAACGCTAAGCTATGTCAAATCGAATCATTGACAAGTTGCAGGTACGAGTCACCAGCTTTTATTGCTCGACAAGACAAAGCCATGCGGGTTATAATAAGCCCTTTGTGAACTTGGGCCTGTACGGGCGGGTGTCGCGTGTAGGCGTCAGCACCAAGTTTCAATTCCAGATTGGTAATAAGAAGACCCGTCTGGATTTCACGGATGCCACCATCTTTGGCGGATCAGACCCGCGTGAAACGGCGCTTGCCGTTAAGCAGCTTCTGGCCGACTGGGTGCGCGTGTCCCAAGAAATACCAGAGGCATACCGTCAGCGTTTTGTTGACGTGGTGCTGAACCACCACAAACAGTAAGGAGCAGATCATGAAGTACGCAGAAGACTACAGCTGGCGAATCCATGGAGGGCGCGACGTAATTATGTCGTCGCTAGTCGGCCACACCATTGT
>NZ_JBXAXW010000057.1:0-680 GCF_056781975.1 Dellaglioa sp. CoH-57-MRSF-19 | reverse complement strand
AATAGAGCGCGACCTTTATCACGTTCACAATACGACGAACCGACAACCACGAGAGCGCGCTCATCTGCGCAGCAAGCGTCTGTTGTTCCCACAACGCGATACCCTGACCAACGAACGTCTGCGTGTAGTTGACCTGCGCTTGGAACAGAGCATCCATCTGGCCCTGATCGTACGTGTAGCGCGTACCCAGCACGTTGACGATGCCTCGGTTCAGACCCGCAGGTGAGAACGACGGGTTAGCCACGCGATCCGTACGAGCACACAACGCACCCGCCCAACCCGAGAACGGCACATATTGCTGCTTACCGTTGATCGTATCTGCCTCAAGAACGTCGGGAGCGAACAACGCGCTATACGTCGAGTTGAGGTTCAATTGCAGATTGCGATAGTTGATCGCTTGTTGGAACTGCTGAGCATTCGACGGAACATCGAGTAGTGCCACGCAATCACCGCGCTGCTGGGCCAAGCTATCCATCGCAAGCTGCACGTCTGGACTGGCGTGGCCCGAGTTCAGCAGGATGTTGATCTTGTACAGCTGCTTGTTCGCAAACACGTTCCATGCGCCAGCGACTTGAAGCGACGTAACAGCACCGCCCGAGTTACCGCCCACCATATTCACAGGAGTACTGACCGATGAGATAATGGGAAGAGGTGTCGGCAGGCTCGGTACGTTCGACGTT
>NZ_JBXAXW010000056.1:0-686 GCF_056781975.1 Dellaglioa sp. CoH-57-MRSF-19 | reverse complement strand
ACGTTGATCTTGAAACTGCGGTTCTGTAGCGTGGCCTTGCGAACTTTCTCCACCCACTTATCGAACTGCGCGTAGTTGTACGCACTCTTGCATTCGATGGTGTAGGTAGTGCTGCCCTTCGAGTTGTAGCAGCGTTGCGTCTCGTCAAACGTCCGGACCTTGGCCACGAACTTTTCGATGTTGGTGCCCGGGGCCCAGTCCGAGATCGTGATAGTTTTATGATCTCGATCGATGTTCATCATCGACTCGAACTGGACCTTCCCCTTGCTAGTCTCAAACATCGAGAGCCAACCCTTCTGGTTCTCTTTGGACTTGACGAGCTGACCGCCGTACTTGTGCGAGTATTTGAGGGTCTTCGCAAAATCGCGCGGCGTCAGGTCCTCACCCTTAAGCATCCGTTGCAGGATAGCGACCACGGACTCCGGCGTAAACGTAGGAAGGCTCGTCGTAATACCAACACCGATACCTTCGCCGCCGTTCAGCAGAACGTTCGGCAGCATCGCCGGAAGCGTCACAGGCTCGATGTCCGAATCATCATAGTTCGGGACAAACGTCGTCACCTCTTTATGAATGTAGTCCGGATTGAGAAAAGAATGGCCATATGCGCTAAGCTTTGTCTCAGTGTATCGAGCTGCTGCGGCCCCGTCAACCATCGATCCCCAGTTGCCGGAGCCCAGCATTGTAGG
>NZ_JBXAXW010000055.1:0-696 GCF_056781975.1 Dellaglioa sp. CoH-57-MRSF-19 | reverse complement strand
CATCCACACACCACCCGCATCGCGCACCGCACAAATAGTTGTCACAAATCCTCCACACTTAGCTCAAGCCGACCACGGCTCCGGAAACTTCATCCACGCAATCACGTGATAATCGTCGTAGTCACGCGGGTCACAAATACCGTCAGTCGGACACACCTCGACCCAGCCAGAGTCGCCCACTTCATAACGGTAGGCCCACGCCTTATGCGGTACCCAGCACATATCACCGTATTGGACGGTCACAAGCACCGGAATAGACCACCGATAATCACACGATTCCGGATTCTCGGACTGACGCGGCGGCAGCTCCATATTCCACCCAGCAGCATAGCTGCGATTTTTACCCATCTCACACACCTCCCTCATCACCCATCCCACACCACGTAATTTAAGATTGTCCAATCACAAAAGCGCCGTTCCGCGTCCCTCACTTCGTTCGGTCCTCGGTCCACTGGCGCATCCTACACAACAACTCACACCATGTCAACAAATCTCGTACTCGTTCTCGATCCGCAAGCCCCCGGCTCCTATCCACTGGCCTCACTCACGCTAACGTACAGACCGCTGATCGCAGTCGTCCACACGCCCCCAACCCCGATTTCCTTGTCCTCACTTATCCAGCAAGTCCCGCATCTTCGAGTCCTCCACGGACTAGGTATCAAGCCCGTCCTGCACTCAATTCCCCTAGGACCCTCG
>NZ_JBXAXW010000054.1:0-706 GCF_056781975.1 Dellaglioa sp. CoH-57-MRSF-19 | reverse complement strand
GGGCGGTTTGGGTGATCTAGATATCAACACGCTTGTCTCGTTTTTCTACGAGATAGCGAACTACAACCTAGTGCTGTATTCGGTTGACGAAGAGTTCGATATGCCGATAACCGATGACCCTACTCTGGTGCGCACTGATGCGCAGATCGTGGCCCTTGGCCTATGGGAGGATGTGTTGATCACGATCCTGCCCGACCCAACAATCTAAGGACAACGTAACATGTCAACGCCAATTGTTCCAAACAGCGCGTCGTTTTTGATCACAGACGTGGGTTTGGCTGCGGCCTCAGTGGCAACGCCCACTGGCCCCTCTATCCAGATCGTAGCATTCAAAGTGGGTGACGGTTACGGTTACACCCCGCAACGCACAGACACCGGGCTGAACGGCAACACACTGTACACAGGTGTTCCAACTACCTACAACTTTGTTGCGCCCGATACGCTCGACATTTTGTGTGAACTGCCGCCTGATGCAGGCTACTTCGAGTTCGGTGAGGTAGGCCTGTATCTGCCGGGCGACGTACTGTTTGCCAAGGCCGTATTCCAAAAGCCACAGCTTAAGTACCCGAATATGACGGCTGCGACCGTCAACACTTATTCGTTGCACTGCCTTTTGAAGCTCCAGCAGGCAATGGCACTGATTCAGGTTACTGTTCAGCAAAACCCAGCAATCCTAAACGTTTACGCGTGGTCGGATGTCATTCCT
>NZ_JBXAXW010000053.1:0-732 GCF_056781975.1 Dellaglioa sp. CoH-57-MRSF-19 | reverse complement strand
GCTCTGCCCTACCAGCCCATATGCGACGCCATAATCTATGGTGCAGTAATTGATTTGTTCTACGACGTATCTGATCCCGATTCAGGTCTAGCAAGCAATGCCCAAGTTTGGCGTAACGGCATTGAGTACGCGGGCGGCACCACGTTTACAGTTAACGATGGTTCGGTATACGGAGCAACTACAGCAGTGAGTTTTGCGGCCGGTGAAGTGAAATCCGTCAACAACAAGTTTCCGAATTCTGTTGGTGCCGTCGAGATTGATATTGCGGATATACCCAATCTTCAACAGGAACTCGATAATGCTGGCAAGGTGAAGACCGTAGATGGTCAGCAACCCGATGCTAACGGCAATATTGTGGTTCAGGCATCGGATAACAACGCTGCGACCGGCACATCGCTTATCTCAGATAGCGGTTCTACTACTGGGAACATAAAACTCAAAACTCTGGTTGCTGGTAGCAACATCACCATCGCGCCTGATGCAAATGGCAACCTGAGAATCACAGGAACGGTGCCTCCACCGCCTGTTACTTCGGTGTCCGGACAAACCGGTGCTGTCGTTATATCCACGGTGAATAACAATGGAGCAACCGGTACATCGCTTATCTCAGATAGCGGTGCCACAACCGGCACAGCAAAGCTCAAGACGCTGGTAGCAGGTTCCCTGATATCGTTCTCGACGGACGCTAACGGAAACCTAGTGATCAGTAGCACCGCAACATCCGGTGCCCTG
>NZ_JBXAXW010000052.1:0-753 GCF_056781975.1 Dellaglioa sp. CoH-57-MRSF-19 | reverse complement strand
GTTGCAGGCTCAACATCTATCGACGGCATCAGTACATGGGCCGTTGGTGACTTGGCACTGGTCTCCAACAACGTGTGGACGCGGATTGCGAACTCTGGTTCGAACGTCACGTCCGTGAACGGTAAGACGGGAACCGTGACGCTGACAGCAACCGACATTACTGGGTTTGCCACTGTAGCAACATCAGGCAGCTACAACGATCTGACGAACAAGCCGGTTCCGTACTCGTTGCCTATTGCCACGACATCGGCACTAGGTGGCGTGATCCTTACGTCAACGGCTCAAACCGCAGGCAACTTGTCGTCAGGAAAATTGGCGACCGTGGCCGTTACCGGCTCGTATAACGATCTGTTGAATTTGCCAACGAGCCCAGATGTTGCACGGCTACCCGTCAACATTCAGGGTAACCCAAACGTCATCAACGAAGTGTTCTACATGTTCACAGACAACTGCCAATTCGGGCAGAACTTCGTGGGCGCGAAAGCAAATGCGGTACTGATATCTGGCACCACAGCGACCGTACGTATCATGAAGTACCCAGCGTCAACGCCCAACACAGGAACGCAAGTAGGAACACTTAACATAGACACAGTGAACGGCAACTCGTTTACGAGTGTTCAATCAACCACGACGTTTGCTCCGGGTGATCAGTTCTCCTATCAATTCGCGACTACAAACATTTCTCTAATAACCATTACACTTCGTGGCACTTGGCTATAAGGAGTAGAAAATGCCAGCACAATTCATTGCGTC
>NZ_JBXAXW010000051.1:0-754 GCF_056781975.1 Dellaglioa sp. CoH-57-MRSF-19 | reverse complement strand
ATCGTAAACGACGTGAACTGACCGTATGCCCCATTGAACGCGTCCATGCCGCGCCTAAGCCACGTCAGGATAGTAGGCGTCGGGAATAGCAAGTCCGGAGAGCCATAGAGGGTGGCTCGTGCCTTAGCGATCTTGGCCTTTACGTCACCGACTGCGGTCATGATGCTTGGGTTAATGATCCACAGGTCGGCCGACTCTTGATACACCATTGCCGCGTTGTTGTTTGCCCAGTACTTCCAGATCACTGTGTATGGTTCGAGTGATACTGTAAACGACGCGGTGGGTACTACACCCGAAAACACATAGCCGTTGGACGTGCGCTCAAATTCCGTGATCGGGGTCTGCGCTGCTACCTGTTGAGAGCCATACCCGATTTCTAGAGTAACGTTGTCGTACGGCTTATCCACGCAAATCGAGAGCGTTGCCGCCACACCTTGTAGTTCTGCCTGAGGCTGTGTGCCGAGCGGTACCGTGTTTAGGCCAACGACACGCAAATTCTCAAACTGATAGAAACGTGACTGCGCGGCAGAACCTGTAGTCGGGTCGATCTGTGCGCCTATTGTTTGAGGAAGCTCCAGTGTGTAGCGCAGCTGATACTTCTGACCTTCGAGTGATGGGGGCACCGTCGCGGGCACCGTTACCACGGATTGGGCGATCACCATGTTAGTGAGGCCCGTGCTCTGCACTACGTACGAAAATGCGTTACCTGCTGCATATACTGTCCCGTCCGAGGCCAGCAGCTCCCAAACCACAA
>NZ_JBXAXW010000050.1:240-755 GCF_056781975.1 Dellaglioa sp. CoH-57-MRSF-19 | reverse complement strand
GCTGCGTTGACGCCCGGATATCACCTTCAATGAGATACACCAATTCCACGGCTTCATCACGAAGGTATTCGAGTTCAGTTTCCGGAAGCGTGAGGCCCTTCAGGATATTGCACCTGAATTCCGAGTAGTCGCTGTTTTCTCCTTTCTCCAGAAGCTTGGAGCGTAGATGCGTCAACAGCGTGAGGTGGCCCGAAGTCAGAAACATCTTTTTCAACATTCGCATTTCCTCCACAGGTATTGCGTAACAGCATACTGTGCGATAATGGCCGCTGTGAAGGCGGCAAGAAGCGCTACTGTCCCATAAAACGGCCCGACGCGCAACACTATTTCCAGCGAGCCCATCCCCACAACAGCTCCCAGCACAAGAGCGCTAATTACGCCCAAAGCGCCTGCCACGTAGGGACTCACTTTTCGCCCCACACGCTTTTGTCAGCCTGATGCCACAGGTAGCTGATTGCCGCACTCGTAATCACGAGCCAGATGACAGAGGCCCATGTCCCGTGATCCTGCGCAAT
>NZ_JBXAXW010000050.1:0-230 GCF_056781975.1 Dellaglioa sp. CoH-57-MRSF-19 | reverse complement strand
CGGTAATGCACGCCTTTGTTCATGGCGCACATCTTTTCCAGCTGCTCCTGAGCTTCTTGCAGGTTTGCCGTCTCGAACAGGGTTCCGCCCGGCCGCACATTCGACACGAAATCATACGGCCACTCGCTGGAGAACCAGCCGATCTGATACGAGTCCGCACGGTCCAGCGGGAATCGGATCGGAATCAGACTTTCTTCTGCGTAGCCGCCGATCCAGTCGCTGGATTTTTC
>NZ_JBXAXW010000049.1:0-758 GCF_056781975.1 Dellaglioa sp. CoH-57-MRSF-19 | reverse complement strand
ATCGTCGCACTGTCCGACGCGCGACTCTATATCGTGCGCACCGATTCGGCCGCGTGGAGGCTGAGTGACGCAACCGATACGGTCGCACGCCTCTACGACGCGGCAGGGCATGCGCTGGCCGTCGCTCGCGTCGATCAACACGACCTGTAACCCACTTACCCAAAGGAAAAGAAAATGACGATTACCGCCGCAGTATTTGAAAACGTGTTGCGTGAATACTCGTTGCGTGTCGCAAACACGCAGGGTCAGACGTTCGCGGATATGGCTGACGAACTGTTCCGCGACCTGACCGACGACGAGCGCGCAGCACTCCAAGAGGATGCTTGCTCGCGTATGAGTCGCACGGGCGGGGCTGACCGCGCGGAATTCGACGCCGTAACCCATTACCTAATCGGGCTCGGCACTCTCGAATTCTAATCCGCGTTCGCGATAGGGTTATTGTTGACGGCTCGATTCGGGCCGCATACAATAGGTCTAACGCTAAACACACGGAGTAACACCATGCAATTGGCCGATAAGCAAATCGATTTGATCGTTCATCATTTCATCGTCGCCGCTATCTGGGCGGACGTGCCGGATACCTAAGAATTCGAAGGGGTGCATATTGAAGCTGACGACGAGGCCCGCGCTAAGGTCCGGGCTGGCGTCGTCGCGTTCTACGCGGAACCCGCGGCACTCGTACATGCCGCGCTGAGCGCGCCGGGCTACGTGGACGCATGCGCGCAAGACTTCGGCGGGGAACGTCGGGACGAATGGCC
>NZ_JBXAXW010000048.1:0-778 GCF_056781975.1 Dellaglioa sp. CoH-57-MRSF-19 | reverse complement strand
CCTATCCAAAAACGGTATCGTGATATTGTTCACCTGACACCCTTCCATCTTAAGAAGATGGTACATCTGACTCGTTTCAAAGTCAGCGCTCAGAATCAGAATGCGCTTGAATCCGACAAAAGGCTGAGAGGGAAGCGCCACACGCACAAAACACTTTTTGTTGCCGCTACTTTTCATCAAGCCGAAAACCTGCATACGGATAGGCTCGTCCGCGTTAGGCGTCAAGGCCTGATACATGTTGTACAGATCGCGAAACACCGACGCAGTGTTCGTGTCATTGACTAGGGACGCAAGTTTACTAGGTTTGATTTTATTTGGATGAATCGTAAGAAAACCTCCCGACACTTTTGCACCCTTCGAGTTACGAAACTCAGAAGTGGAGAAGAGTGTGCGGAATAGATTCTCGGACTTTGCGTCAAGCTCTAGTGCTGGCATTTCCGTTGCCCACTTACGAGCCTCGTCGAAAAGCACCGTCGTCTTATCAAACTTGTCGTGCTTGCGCAGCTTGATGAACGACGAGTGGGTCATAAACAGTATGCTACCTTCACAAAACGGCAGAACACCTTTTCCGCCTACTCGGTTGTCATTGAGGACGGCCCGAATTCTGGTGTCAACAGTGCCAAGCTTTTTGTTATACTGTTCACCCTCGATCGAGTACTCGGCGCGTATCATCACGTGCAGCGCTGGATCGAGCAACGCCTTCAAATTTTTGATCGTCTGATTTAGCAAGTCAACGGTAGGCGCAACGTAAAATAGATAGCCAACATCTTTTCCAGCT
>NZ_JBXAXW010000047.1:0-781 GCF_056781975.1 Dellaglioa sp. CoH-57-MRSF-19 | reverse complement strand
TAGCCTCGCCCCGTACCAGTTCGTCACGCTGCACGCCGTCAATGGTCAACACGCTACTTTCGAGGCGCATGTGGTCCGAGGCCTCGACAAGCACAATGCCGGTCACTAGCAGCGGGCACTGGCCATGCTTGTTGACACCCAGACCGATGTCGCGAAAAATCAATTCACCGTGATTCATGTTTCTCCTTGTCACAAGGGCGCTTGCCCTTTTCATACACACATTTCGCGCCCTCGAACCCCATACGCTCTCGGCATTTGCAGGGCCCGAACCACGTATCCGGATAATGCACAGGCGTCTCGTTCAATGCACAAGCACCTGCACATGGTTCAGCAGCCATTGCGCGAGCAGCGTGGCACCAATACCTAGACCCAGACCCATAACAAATGCCCCGACGATCCCGCTGATAAGGCCGTTAAGAGCACCCACAATTACGCCTGCGAACACAATTCCTTGCCCTCCACGTGTTGGATCACCTGATTCGCAAGATCACCAATCGTCTCAAGACTGATGAATTCGGACGGATACATGGTGATGCGATATTTCTGGTTGATTGCTTCACAAAGAGCGGTACGCGCACGCAGAAGCTTCAGCCCCATTTCCACCAAGCGAACACCTGCGTACGCGCCGTTCGAGATTACCACAGGTCCTTTCACGATTTCGCGCTCCATCGCGAGCCGCACGATATCCTGAGCTACTGCGTCCATGGTAAGCGGCGGAACCTGTTTTGCATACATATGCTTGGCCCACAGCTCACCAGAAATCGCGTCCTCTACGTCACCC
>NZ_JBXAXW010000046.1:0-781 GCF_056781975.1 Dellaglioa sp. CoH-57-MRSF-19 | reverse complement strand
CGATCCTGATCCTGTTTAGGTGGATCGGTGACCTGATGCTCGGCCAGCAACCGATGTGCTGCGTCCATATCTCTTCCTTATAGTTACCCTACACTATAAAATTGGCCTCAATTCAGCGTACCCACAATGGTGAATCCGATGTTAGCTAGCGAGGGGTCGGGTGTGTTTGGCCCGTCCACTTCTAGAATATCACCCACGGCAAAGGACACCGGAACCGATGATCCAAGAAGTGCAGTAGTAGACCCAATGGCAAATGTGGCTACCCCTATCTGAGTCCCGTTCTTCTTGATGATGAACACCGAGTTATTGGCAGCTGGACTCAGGGCCTTGACATTAGAACCCGGAAGGCTTACAGGTATAGTGAATGCGGCAGCTGCACAGTGCACCATAAGAACTTCATTGGGCACGTTTGTTGTGCCTTCAACAAATAGCGACACTGCGTACGTCTTCATTGGTGCCTGTAGCGGTACACCAGACGATGGCCATGCCGTTGTTTTAGGACCCCATAGCACCGAAGTATCGGTCTGCAAATAGAAGTCGCCGGGTGCGCCGAGTGTGTTTGACGGAGCACCAGTCCCGTTCCATATAGTGTTGCCATTCGCGCCCGGCGCACCCGCTATACCAGCATCACCTTTAGGACCTTGCGGACCCGTAGCNCCCGCGGCACCTGCGGCTCCAGCGACGCCTTGGGGACCTGCTATGTTAGCGACTATCGAATAGACTCCGGCCGACTTCGCGTACACGTTTCCGTTACCGTCATCTAGATAGTAATCCCCCTTAT
>NZ_JBXAXW010000045.1:0-790 GCF_056781975.1 Dellaglioa sp. CoH-57-MRSF-19 | reverse complement strand
CCACCCTACTTTCACAACAAGGGAAGCAATATGCAAACCGTTTCGATCACCGATTACACCCTCCTGACGCCCAAGCTGGCTAAGGTCGTTATTGCCTATACTGGCAAGTTCAACAAAGAAAGCCTGCGCGCCGCTATCACTGAAAAGTTCGAGGCGAAGGCCGCTCCTGTCGAGGATTCGTTCCGCGAAGTGCGTGCTGGTGTCGCAGTCGGATTCCTGCGTGCGAACCGCGAAGTTCGTGTCGTCGATCCGCAAGAGCTGCGTGCCTCGTACCGCACGGTCGGCAGCTCGAACATCATGACCTCAGAAGCTGACGATAGCCTGTGGGAGCTGAAGAGCGGCAAGGGCGGTACGTATCTCGCACGTCACGGCAACGAAGACCTGTCGGAACTGGTGAACGCCACCGTGAACCGTCGTCGTACCGACATTCCGGCCCTGCGTCACATCAGCATCGCGGCAGCGGCTCCGCACGAATTCGTGTCGTTTGTCAGCCAGTCTGGCGACATGGACTATGGCTTTGCTATCGCAGCCTCTGCCGACAAGGTACAAGTCGTTAGCGCTGCTACCTCAGACGTGGTGACGGTACCGCTGACCGTGGTTGCCGATATCCGCCGCGCACCGATCCCCAAGTCGTTCGGGGACAAGATGCGGACAGCCGGTATCAGCCGTGAAGACAAGAACCAGCAGATCGAGTACTACAAGCAGCTGTTCGCGTATGACCCTGCGTACCTGCGTAGTGTCATCGATATCGTGAACGAAGATAGCACGGCCTAAGCCTCTCTGCTTTAAT
>NZ_JBXAXW010000044.1:0-798 GCF_056781975.1 Dellaglioa sp. CoH-57-MRSF-19 | reverse complement strand
CTGCGGGTCTTTCTTGGGCGGCGCTGATTTGGCTTCCATGGTCAAGATCGGTGAGAAGGAATTCCTTAAAACTCCGCTCGGTGACGCAGGAGGTCTGAAACAGGTTCTCGAAAAGAGCGATATACCGTTCAAGTTCAAGAAGCATTTCCCGACACAGGAATTTAGCAGGCCTATCAAATTCACGGGCACCCTCAAGGACTACCAGCCAGCAGCAGTTGACGCGATCCTGAAAAAGAAGCGTGGTGTCCTCAAAGCCCCGCCCCGGAGCGGTAAGACCGTGATGGGGGCCGCAGCTGTATGCCGCTTGGGTAAGAAGACGATCATCATGGCGTCGCAGCGTGAATGGATTCTCGGCTTCCAAGAGACATTTATCGGATCGGACACACAGGCCGCCCTGACCAACTGTAGAAAGACCCAGATCGGCCTGTGCAAGACCTACGAAGATTTTCTAAAGTACGATATCTGTCTCGTTACATGCCAAACTTTCTGGAGTGCCAAAGGACGTAAACTTTTGCGCCGAGTTCGCGACATGTTTGCGATGCTGCTTGTAGACGAAATCCACACGGGCGCTGCCCCCAAGTACGCGTCAGTGATAGCCGCACTCAACTGCGAATACAAGATCGGATTGTCAGGCACCCCGAACCGCAAGGACGGCCGGTACGTGCTCATGCGGAATTTGATGGGTCCGGTGATTGCCGATATCAAGGTCGAGAAGTTGCGGCCTCATGTTCGGCTGGTCAAGACACAGTATACGTTTCGGGCTAAGGGTAACGTTCCGTGGACCCGAATGGTAAGCAG
>NZ_JBXAXW010000043.1:427-798 GCF_056781975.1 Dellaglioa sp. CoH-57-MRSF-19 | reverse complement strand
CCACCGCATCCTGACCAAGGTAACGGTCGAGTTTGGTTGGTCGATACTTCCGATGAAGCGCATGTTGTTCTGCGTCGATCGGTGCACTGCTTTCCTTTTTCTTACTTGCGAACATCAGATTTCCTGTATTACGAGTTTTCTTCGTGCCACTCATCGTGTTCTTCGCGCCAACGCCGAAGCTCTTTCTTCATCATGAGGCGCACACCTCTTGCCGCCTCTTCGTACAGTGCGGCGCGCGCCTCTTTCACTGTGTCCCCGGCCTCAAGTTCGGCATCCATGCTAAAGCTGACCGAAACAGGCTCGTAGGTAACGGCCTGAACCGTCTTGCTCAGGTTTACTGAGATTCGTGTCACTTTCATTGGTAATTCGTT
>NZ_JBXAXW010000043.1:0-417 GCF_056781975.1 Dellaglioa sp. CoH-57-MRSF-19 | reverse complement strand
CGCGGTCAGGGCTCGACGCTTCTTAGCGCGATTGATGATGCGACGCGCCACTTCCCATTCTGCTCGCGAGTACTCCGGGCACGTGTGATTGGTCTTGTCAAAATCGCACCACGCGAAAAAATGGCGAACGAATCCGGATCGATTCATCTGGGCTCGCATAAAATCAGCCATCGCAACACCCAGCTCACGGTGCGCCTCGTCATGCACAAACACGGCGTTCCCCGCGCTCATGCCAGTCTCTCCAGTTCAGCGGAGCATCCGCAGCACATGCACGTACGAATGCCAGAAAAATCAGTTCGGTGTTCGATGTATTCGTCAAACATTTGCAACCACTCGGATGCCTCGCGCACCCGTGTCTGATTGCGCGTCTGACGATCCTTCTCGTAGTCGAGAACGAAATTCGTTACAGCCTGAACC
>NZ_JBXAXW010000042.1:0-807 GCF_056781975.1 Dellaglioa sp. CoH-57-MRSF-19 | reverse complement strand
ACCGAATAGTGCATCGGAAACCGTGATCCAGCATGTGGTGGCGCAGTACTTGCACCATGGGGCACCGACGAGAACCACGGCCCAAATCCGCACAGATTTGGAGCCGAAGCTTCAGTCGTTTCTTCGGGAATTGCGTGTGACCGTCTACGCTGATGCTGGACGTATCCGCGTCGAAGTCACGGGCCGTAGTATCGATAGCGATCAGTATATCGATGTGGGGGTCGAGCACCGCAGGGGAAGCGGACGTACATTCGGTGTCGAGCGCGTTGAGCTGCAACTGCTTTCTGCGTTCAGAATCGCGAGCGGCGCACTCTCCGACTCGGAGGCGCTAGAAGCAGAATTGCATCGAGCGATTCGCAGCACTGGGATACGCCGTTATACGCTGGAGCTGGAGAACCCGACTGAGGTTGGAGTACGCACCTTCTACGAGGCGCGAATCACGTTGCACGTGGACCTTGAACTCGGTATCGACGAGCCGGCATCCCTGCGACTAACTCCGTTTCCCGAGGACTTGGAGCGTCCGACGCCACAACAGATCATTGACGCACAGCGCGAGATCGCGATCGATGAGCCGTGTAGTCCAACGATAGTGATAGAGCGCGGTGAGCGTGTAGATTCCAGCATCATTGCCAAATTGGGCAAACCGCGAAATTCCGATCAGGAAGAGCGCATCTTGTCCAAAACGGACACAGAGTTGAAGGAACTTGCAAACTTTCAACGAATGATCGAGGGTTTGAACTACACGCCTACGTTTGGGGCCGCCGAAGTCGAAAAATGCCTTAGCAATTTCCGTGACCACCTGAAGAA
>NZ_JBXAXW010000041.1:0-809 GCF_056781975.1 Dellaglioa sp. CoH-57-MRSF-19 | reverse complement strand
ATTTATTTACTACCGGTAAGTATCGTGATGGGGTTTAACCTCACGCTCGGCCATGATGGGGGCCAGCTTCGAGAACGGAATAGGTCCATACTGCTCGGCACGCGCCGACACTGAAAAGCCAGCGGCGCGCAGTTGCTGATCCGCGTAAATGCGTGACAAGTCACGGAGTTCGTAAGCCGGGCTCGCATCCCAACCCACATCTGCGATCTTATATCGATCGAGCCCGTGGGTCGCATAGTCGAAATCACCGTGGCAGTGACCGTGCAGCATCCAGTAACCGTGCTGGCAGTTACGCCAGTGGGCAATCGGGTGGTGGTCCATAATGATGTTGCGCCCATTAAACTTGATGTAAGCGCGATGCTCATGCACTTCCCGGAACAAGCCACTGGTCTTGTAGAACTCGATGTGCTTGTCGTCGTGATTGCCCAGCACCAGAAACTTGTTCGGCGTCTCGATCTGTTCGATGAGTGCGCCAGTCTTCCATTTGTTGTGGAAGCTTAGGTCACCAAGAAACCAGATGACACCCTTGGGGCCAACATCTTCGTTCAGACGACGAATGATCCACTGATCGTGCTCGTCGATGTTCGAGAAATAGTGGCCTCGCGGCGTGTATTCGAGAATGTGTTCGTGGCCGAAATGAAGGTCGGCCGAAAACCACATGTCAGTAGTGCTCATGTTGAGTTCCTTGTTGTCCTTGAGGTTGGTACTCGCGACGACCCTTTTCCCAATTGCAGGGCCCACATATCGTGGTCATGTTGTGAAGCGCGTCCGCCCCACCGTTATGGCGGCTAATCGTATGATCGTGCGTA
>NZ_JBXAXW010000040.1:481-837 GCF_056781975.1 Dellaglioa sp. CoH-57-MRSF-19 | reverse complement strand
AAGCGCGTATCGTACACAATCAATGCCGCAGAATTCGATCGACAGCTGGCGGCTGGTGAGATCACACAAGAGCAACGTGACGAGATTGCGCGTCTAGCGCTCCCCGAGGATTCGCTGAAGCTTTCGCAGATCATCACGAACACCACGATGACGATCAACGAGCTTGAGACTGTTCCAGATGCCTCGATATACTCGTTTGCAGACGTGCCTGAACTCGTTATGCGTCCCCCTACCATGCGCGACGTTCTTGAGTTTGCGGATGCTCCTGAGATGAAGGATGAAGAGCAACGCTCCGAATTCTCGTTCTTGGCTCAACTCGCTAAGCATATCCAACACGTAGCCGGTTATCTGACTCT
>NZ_JBXAXW010000040.1:0-471 GCF_056781975.1 Dellaglioa sp. CoH-57-MRSF-19 | reverse complement strand
GTGAGTGCACACCTGATCAGGTAGCACTTATCAAGGACTTCGAAGCACAGCTGAAAAAGTATGGTGTTGAGGAACGCGTTCGTATCACGTGCAAGGAGTGTGGCGCGGTTTCAGAGACGAAGCTGTCTCTGGCCGCCCACAGCTTTTTTCCCTTTGAATAGTTCAAAGGATACGATGGAGCGGTATAAGCTAATTGCGTCGGAGTACGGATTTTATCCACCCGATGATATACCGGTCTATCGTTTCCAGCAGCTTAGCGAGGCCGCACAGGAACGACGTGACAAACGAATCGAGGCCGCCGAGAAGGGGCACACATTCGTTGGATAAAAGAGGTGCATAATGCCCGCATTTAATACGGACTACGAACGACGTAAGTGGGAATCGCTTCAAAATTCGGCCGGGGCATCGCTCACGGCCGTTGCGCAGGGCCGTGCAACAAGTGCCGATGTCCAGAAGGTGATTACCATGCTC
>NZ_JBXAXW010000039.1:328-856 GCF_056781975.1 Dellaglioa sp. CoH-57-MRSF-19 | reverse complement strand
GTTGATGAAACCTAAGCTTCACCCGCCTGAACCCCACCAAGTACAACGTGCGCTGGCCATAGCCCGGTGGAAGGCCCCACACGCCCTTGTCTTCTACATCGACATGCTAGATGATGCCCCTGTCCGTGCCCGGGCCCGGCGCTCGATTACGCGGCTCCAGAAGATGCTGAAGCAGGAGCCTTACTTCGATCCTCAGGTCCACCGCGTTAGCATCGTGGTGCCTGACGAGCGTACGGCCCAGCGTATACGTGTGACACCGCTCCCGCTCCAGCTGTTTGTCACGAGCGTCGAGGAAACGGTGCTGGACACAGACGAAGGCAACCGCGCCGAATTCGACATTCTTCCGTACCCGCCAGACATCGACGATTCCATGGACTACCGTGGATAGCAAAAAGCCCCGACAGATTTGTGTCTGTCGGGGCTTTTTCATTCTACTGCGCGTTTTTCTACTTCGTCGGGTTCCTTGAAATAGTGCAAGAAGTCGCGGAGACTGCCGCACGTGATTCCCGGTACCCGTGTCTCGATGTC
>NZ_JBXAXW010000039.1:0-313 GCF_056781975.1 Dellaglioa sp. CoH-57-MRSF-19 | reverse complement strand
GTTCCATATTCGTGTACAGATACATCGTGTAGAACCGGATCGGTTTCTCCCGCGCATCCAATTCCACATACCACACCTGAGTACGTGTTTCGCTCATGTTTAACCTGTCACGTGATTGAAGAATTCGCCAGTGCTGTTGAAGTGGTAAATCGGGAACCCCAAGCTTTCGGCCTCCCCATGTGTGATCGTCAGGAAGTTATCGAAGTACGCGAGCCGTGACTCAAATTCCACACGACTCTCACCATGATACAGGTTGACGCTGTACAGGTTGATGTGTTCTTCGGCCCCAATCCTATATTTTTCCAGCACATAT
>NZ_JBXAXW010000038.1:496-860 GCF_056781975.1 Dellaglioa sp. CoH-57-MRSF-19 | reverse complement strand
ATGTTCGACCTTCGTCTTCAGGTCGTACGACGCGTACTTTGCGGGCAGGCCCTGACGCTTGATCTTGTTAAGGTCAGACGCCGCTTTCTTCGACATCGTGAACTTCGAATTCAGCTCGTTCATGCGGGTAGCGCGATCCGCGATCAGCTGAGCCAGTGCCTTGTTCCCATTGAAGAGCTTGGTGGCTTCGGCCACGAGCATGGCCTCGAACTCGGGCCCGGCGCGATCGTCCGAGAGCTTCGCCTTGTCCTGAGACGTGAACGTGGCTTTGCTCAGGTACATGTTCACGAGACCTACCAGACCTTCTTTCAGGTCAGCTTCCAGGAACACCGGAACCTGCTTGCCAGCAACCTTTTTGGTTTTG
>NZ_JBXAXW010000038.1:0-486 GCF_056781975.1 Dellaglioa sp. CoH-57-MRSF-19 | reverse complement strand
CCGCTCGACTGGCCCAGACCGTTCGTGTAGCCCTTGACCTGATAACCATCGGCGTTTGTGAACGCGACGATAACGTCGGCCAGCTCGGACTTATAGACGAACATCTCCTTCTCGCCCGAGCACCCGATCTTCTCCATCATCTTCTCGATGAGTTCTACAGGGCCGCGCTTACTGAAGAACTCCTTAGTCACCTTAGGACTACTGATGGTGACCTTGAATCCGGGAGTGAGGTAGGCTGCGAGTTCAGCCCATTCGATAGCGACGGACGCCGGGAACGACTTAGCGCTGAAGATTGAGGTACTGGGTACGACCCGGATCAGGGTGCCACGTTCCGGAGTCTTACCATCCCAACGCTTTGGGCCTTTCTTCATCTTCGTGACTTCGGTCACGAGGTGGCCATTCTCGAATGCGACGTAGTACCATGCGCCTTCGAACATCGTCCACACTTCCATCGAATCGGAAAGAGCGTTCGTGGCCTTAACACCA
>NZ_JBXAXW010000037.1:0-866 GCF_056781975.1 Dellaglioa sp. CoH-57-MRSF-19 | reverse complement strand
GAAGAAGCCAGTCGAAGACGACGAGGACGAGGATGAAGATGATGACGGACTCGACGACGAAGACGAAGATGAGGACGACGAACCCCCGAAGAAGTCTAAAAAGCAGGTGAAGAGCAAGAAGAAACCTGTCGATGAGGACGACGAGGACGAGGATGAGGACGACGACCTCGAAGATGAAGACGAGGATGACGAGCCACCAAAGTCGAAGAAGAAAGCGCCGGCCAAGGGAAAGAAAAAGCCCGTCGATGAAGCTGAGGACGACGAAGACGACGACCTTGACGAAGATGAGGACGACGAGGATGAACCTCCGAAGAAGTCCAAAAAGCCGGTGAAGGGCAAGAAGAAGCCAGTTGAAGACGACGAGGACGAGGATGAAGACCTCGACGATGAAGACGAAGACGAGGATGAGCCGCCCAAGAAGAAAAAGGCCCCGGCAAAGAAAGTAGCCGCCAAGAAGTCGAAGAAGAAGCCCGTCGAAGAAGACGAGGATGAAGACGAAGACGACGATCTGGATGACTGATCGTAGTAAATAAGTAGGACAGGGGCCCAGCAGACAGAACCTGCTGGGCTCTCTTTGTTTAAGTGGTGATCTAATGGCAATTGGTATCAATCTTGGACGTGACGAAGACTCACCGCCCTCTTTTGAGGAATATGACGGAAGCATACTAAGTCACAAATACCTTATGGACTCCTATGAGTTCGGCCGCTCATCACCCGCACCAGAAAAGACAATCAGTACACCTAGCTACATGGCAACGAAAAAGGCGGCTCCCGCCAAGACCACGAAGAAGGCAGCATCCGACGAAGTTCTCGAAGAGATCGAGAAGGCAACTAAGACCCCGAAGTTCGACGTGCGTGCGTTTTAC
>NZ_JBXAXW010000036.1:327-885 GCF_056781975.1 Dellaglioa sp. CoH-57-MRSF-19 | reverse complement strand
GCCTAGGCCAGCCATTCCTGCTGGTGGCGGTATTAGCGTGCTTCGATTGTTGACCGTGAGCTGCTGAGATGTGGTTGATCCACCAACGTTAAGGCCCAGAGCGCGCATCAGGTTCTGTGTGTACGTCCCCCGTGCATACTCTTCGTCAGTAGGTATCGGAAGGTCGCGCTTGGGGCCAACAGGAACTGGCATCGATACACCTGCCGCTGCTCCCGGAGGACCGCCATTTTTGTACGGATCACCCGTTTTGGTGTAGTCGAAGTCAGGGTTATTGCCACCAGCCGGACTCATGTCCTTACCGACGCGGTTATCAGGCTTCTTAATGCCCAACTTATCCATAGCCCAATCTATGGTGTCCGACGCGGCTTTGGACACGACGCTCCATGCCTCCGTGAACACCTTGACTACGTTATCCCATGTCAGGTATTTGTCCATAAGTGCACCCATCTCTTTGTAGAGTTCTGGGTCAAGAACCATGGACGCCAATAGTGGGCCTAGGCGCTTAAGCCACGAAAGCCATGAGGGGTCCTCATTTCTTTGTTTGCGCGCCTTCTTGCC
>NZ_JBXAXW010000036.1:0-317 GCF_056781975.1 Dellaglioa sp. CoH-57-MRSF-19 | reverse complement strand
CAATCGCGGACTCTGCACTGTTGCTCAGCTTGATAGCCACAGGCTTTGTGCCACCAGCAGTAAGTGCCCCACTCGATATCGTAGTTCCCGTGCCGGCCGCCGACATGCCTGCGGGACCAGACACGGAACCAGCGGGCGCCCCTAGGAGACCGGACACGCGATCCATCATAGACGGCTCGGATTCGGCTTCTACGGTCGTAACACCCTTTGGGCCTTCCAGTGTCAGGTGCCGTGTGCCGGACCCCGCGCTACGGCGCGCGCGTTCTCGATTTATGGATTCAGCCAGATCGCGCAGCGTTCCCCTAAAGACATCAGCA
>NZ_JBXAXW010000035.1:0-891 GCF_056781975.1 Dellaglioa sp. CoH-57-MRSF-19 | reverse complement strand
GAGCACTCATCACCGACCTCATGTCGGCTTTCGCGTCTGCCTCCAGAATACCGGTCACGATGCTGGTCAGTTCCGCTTCCGTGAGCTGCTGTGGAGGATAGCGGACCAGCACCAAACGCTCTTCTTCGAGCGTGACGAGACGCGGATCATCGGCCGGAGTCCCCGCCTTTTCGAGCGCGGCGCGCGTATCGCGAATGCCTTTCACGAAACGACCGATGACTTCTTTGACCTCATCGTCGGTCGGCGCTTCACGCTGGTCGTTTTTGGCAACCATCATTGCCTCCCCGATCAGGGTAGTGAGCAACGTCGCCGTCAGCGCGGCCTTGGCGCGGCGCGCGTCTTCTTGGTCAGACTTGATTTGTTTGATCAGCATTTTTACCCATTGATACACATTACCTGACGCAGCGTCGCCACCACATCAACCAGTTCGGACTGCGCCCCCATCACCTCATCGATATCCTTGTAGGCGGCCGGAATCTCGTCCACGACGCCTGCGTCCTTCCGGCACTCGATGCCCATTGTCTGATAAAAGAGGTCGTCTTGCGTAAACTGCTTCTTGGCCTTCGTTCGGCTCATCTTACGGCCAGCGCCGTGCGAACACGAGCAATAAGCAGCCTCATGACCTTTGCCACAGACGATGAAGGATTTCGCGCCCATCGAACCCGGGATGATGCCAAGCTGGCCTTTCTGCGCAGACACTGCACCTTTCCGCGTCACCATCATCGAACGACCATCGTGAATTTCTCGCGACAGGTAGTTGTGGTGACAGTTGATCGCCTGATCGACGAGCGTGAAGGCCGGGAGCTTGCGACGCAGTGCCCGGATCACGAGCGTGAGCATGAAATCACGGTTCAGGCGTGCGTATTCCTGCGCCCACGACATGGCTTCAAC
>NZ_JBXAXW010000034.1:0-968 GCF_056781975.1 Dellaglioa sp. CoH-57-MRSF-19 | reverse complement strand
GGTGAAGAAGGATGTGATGGGCTTCATGGATAACGCGAGGGCTGTCGCTACCAAGGAGCGATCGGAATTGGCGGTGTCTACCGAAAAGGGAAAGATTGGCCTAACCGTCAAGACTTCTAACGGTGTGTCAAAAACGCAAATCCGTGGCTCCGTGTCGGCAAAGCTGAGCTGGAAAGTGGACTATGAGTTCATCGACGAGGTAATGCGCAAGTGCGGCGACGCCGTGACCATCAAATTCGTGGACGACGCGCAGTCCTTCATTATGGTGAAGGGCGCAAACTCCGTGTATTCGCTTGTCGCTCTTAATCAGGACTGACCATGATCGACCATGATGCTGAACATCGTCTATACGTGCCGATGGACCCGTACCTGTTCTACGAGCTTGGCGGCGGTTATGCTCTGAACAAGGGGCCGCACGCACTTCCCGATGACGCGGTGCTCAAGGTTGGGCCTGCTATTCCACTATCCTGCATGTTCGACTGCTACTGGCTACTGCACGAAGGACAAAAGGTGGGCTACTATTTCCGGTCCACGTTTCAGGTGCTCAATGGCGGTGGATACGTGTGCGCCTACATGGGTGCAGCGCGCGGTGCCGCAGATCGCGTTGAAATCCTATTGAACACCGAAGAGCTAGTGGTCTTCCACTATCCGGGCAAAGGCACAATGATCATCAGCCCTCACGTCGGAACCGAGCTTACCCAAATTTTCACGGAGCAATGATGGACCTGCTAATAGCATTGGCGTTCAATCTGCTACTCATGCTCGCTATGGCAGTTGGCGGTTGGGTTGTGGCGTGGTTTGCCACACGAAAAGATACCGAACTTGTAGGGGCTGCACCGAAGGCTATTGCTGGGTTTATGGCAGGCGCTGTGGCAGTTTGTGTTCTTGGCATGATCCTCAAGGACTGCATGCGCGCAAAGGGAGTTTTGTAATGGCTGAAGAATCTGATCTCGAACTATTCTTGTCCG
>NZ_JBXAXW010000033.1:0-974 GCF_056781975.1 Dellaglioa sp. CoH-57-MRSF-19 | reverse complement strand
GATTGGAGCGTGCCCTACGCGTACTCCCGACTTCGAAATAATTGTTGACCGCAGCCCAGTATAGAACTATACTGGGCTTTCTATATTTCAGGAGCCGAAAATGACTGACGATCTGATTCTCTTCCACCGTGAAATCCTCCGCTGGATCGAAGATGGGTGTCCGGAGCACGCTAGCTTCATGGACCGTATGGGGCTGTGCCTCAATGCCGAAGTTTGGCTGTACGATCGCATGTCGGAACAGCCGGAGGCGTGGAAAAAGAGCCGCGAATTCCGTCAGGCGCTGATCAACCAGTTCGTGATCGCGGGGCTGCACGATACATATCCGTTCAATGAGTTCGTGCCGCCTGCCGGGAACGAAGATGATGCGTTGGCGGCGCGGGCTTTTCGCGAGTACTTGCACGAGGTCAAATACCGCAACCCGCGTCGGCTGAAGTGGATTCGCGACGTTGCGGCCCGGCCCTTGCGCGGAGAGCGTGCATGAAGTTCGAGGACTGGATGGAATCGTTGAGCATCAAGCTCAATGGGCGCGCTCTGAACCAACATGAGCAATGGCTGATGCAGCTCGCCTTCGAGATGGGTCAGTTGACGCGAATCAACGAAGTCCGGCACATCATCCAGAGCCTGAGAGAGCAGTACGCTGGTGATGTGGACTCGATTCACGTGAGTGAGGGGTTTTCGGAGATTGAGGCTCGAATCTTTGAACTTGTACAGGGAGAAACTGAAGATGTCTGAGTTGACGGATAGTGTAGTCGAGGGCTCGATGCAGGAAGTCACGTGGATCGAGATTGCGGATCGCGGTCTGCTGTACCGTATCAACAACGAGATCATGCACCCGCTTGGGCTTGCCGTGTTCTACGATCCGGCGACTGGTGTATCGGAGGGCGCATTCGTGGCTCCGGATGGCGCGTTCGCGTATGATGAGAAGACGGCGGCGCAACACGAATCCTTGGCACAGGCCAAGGCCGATGACTTCG
>NZ_JBXAXW010000032.1:0-975 GCF_056781975.1 Dellaglioa sp. CoH-57-MRSF-19 | reverse complement strand
CGCCGCAAATCGTTTGGTGGTCGGGCTTCGCTTCCAGCGTGGCGAGCGCGTGCTCCATAAGCTCATGTTCTACAGGTGTCATAGGTTCTCCAAAATATGGTTAAGCCACTCGATGCGGGTCGCGCGACGCCGGTCCTGCGCTGCCTGATACTCATCCCAATCGTCTGGGAAAAGCTCGTTGTACGAGGCTAGCCCTTCACGCATCAGCCAGCTCTCTAGACTATCAGCGCCGTCCAACATGCTGGTCACGATGCCGCGAGCCACCTCTTCCAGCACGTTGATCGTGTTATTCGTGAGCAGAACGCGCAAATCCTCGCCGTCTACGATGTCCTTTTCCAGTTCGACCAGATTGATGCCAGCCGCCGAAAGCCACATCTTGAGTGGCACTGGCACCCCATCTGCGGCCGCGCGTTCCAGTGCCCCGAGCGGGTTCTCGACACCAATCGCGGCAAGCGCCTCACTCATCTTTTCGTTGAACTGCTGTTCCGTACATGCATATGGGTAGGAACCCAGCATATACAAAATGCTCTCGTCCCGACTCGTCGCCGTACTCGTATTTCGGTGCGTGCTGATCTTGTACTGCGATCCCGCCGTGACCTCGATACGTGTGATCTTCGTGCGCTCTACGCGTTCATACACGTAACTCCCGCGATCGTTTTCTGTGACCTCGGACTTTGCTCGGTAGTACGGATAGGTCACCTCACGTTCATGCTTCTGCCACTCTTGCGTGAAAAACACACGTTTTTCTTTTTCGCTCATCTTTTATCCTTCGTACGGGTCATCCCCGTTGTCGTAACATTGCTCGATACGCGCGGCCTCGGCTCGGAGTTCACGGGCCCTGTTCTCGTGATGCGGCACGCACTCACCATAGTCTTAGGCGTCGGCAATCGTCGCCTGATAGTCATGGTAGTCGGCGGCAACGCGCAGCGCTTCGGGCGACGCGGCCAGCCATTTGATTTCGTACTCGCTAAGTAC
>NZ_JBXAXW010000031.1:0-1033 GCF_056781975.1 Dellaglioa sp. CoH-57-MRSF-19 | reverse complement strand
TCGTACGACTGATCACCCTGATCCTTCGACATCTCTGCAACTTCGGACCTAGCACTCTTGAACCAGTTGGTGATGAACGTCGTAAGCACTCCTTGACGTGCGTCACATCGATCAATAGCCCGGCTCACGACGATCATATAAATCTGGATCACGTCGTCAAGCCGCACGTGGTGATTGAAGTCCTTGTACGTGGTCTTCGCGTGCATGATCGCGAGCCGCACGTATTTTTCGAGGATCATGTTCTTGAACGAGCGTGCCTTCTCATACCACAACCGCGACTGCTGAATCGTCGAGTACAGAGTTCCACCATGCCGCACACCAAGACTCGTCTCGATCGCATAAATCTCGGAGTTGCGAATGATTGGGTCAATGTCGAAACGTGTGTGCAACTGCTCATAACGCTCAACGCGCTTGAAGAATAGCGCCAAGAAGCCGAACAGCAGCCCCCGGTTAAGGTGCATGGCGCGAGCCGCTGCATCGGCCCGTTTTTGATCGCGAGCCGTCACGCAGTTGAACAGATGAATTGGGAGCTTTGTACGATCGTCAGAGGTGAAACGCCTGCTTGCCTTTCGGGTTTGGCGTGCCACGACCTTAACCACGTAATTCTGGAAAAGGCCGGGGCATTCGGCGTGTATCGGATCAAGTGCATGCCACAAAAACATGTCGAGCGTATGAAGGTATTCCAGTGTCGTCAGGTTTTTGCTGATGCGCTCAGTTATCGTTTTTAGCTTCGAAAACGAAGCGCTGTGTTCATACGCCTTCATACCTTACCTATTGCGTCTTTGTTTCATGGCCGCTACCGAACTTTGTACTGAACGCGGTAGCGTTGACTGCTTGCGACCCGGCTTTGCCGAGCGCTGTATGTTGACCGGAGCTTGAATGCGTACTGGCTGTACCTTCATAGCCTGACGCATACGAGCCTCACGTTCGGCCTCAGCACGCCTCAGCTCTGAGGGTGCAGTCCCAACCTTGGGCGGTGCTATCGGAGGCGTCTTATCGTCAGCACGACGCGCAGGAAGATGAGGTTTGATGG
>NZ_JBXAXW010000030.1:0-1039 GCF_056781975.1 Dellaglioa sp. CoH-57-MRSF-19 | reverse complement strand
GGCTGCGGCTTCCCTGCTCTCGACAGAACCCTCGGGCAACAGCGTTTCTACCTGTGCCGAATACAGGCCGCGTTTCACTTTCTTTTGAATCGCGTTATAGACAGCAGGCATCAGCTTATCAACATGGGTCCGTGCCCGAGCCGCGAGAACCGCCCGCGCCTCTTCCTGTGCGGCCCGTGCCTCGGACGCGCTAATGGCCTCTGTCTGTACACGGCGCAGCTCGTACTTGACGGAATGGTCAGAACCGCCCCACGCTGCTGAATCGTACGCACGATCAATCACGATGTCGTCGTCGATCAGCAGAATGTTACACGCTACGTCTACCCTTTTCCAATCAATGGTACTGACGACCAGTTCATACTCATTCACACCGTGTTCGACGAACGCCTCACGGAGTTCAGCTAGGATATGCTCCATACGGCGTGCTGCGACGTGCCCGTACTTATCGTATGTGATCCATCGAGTTGCCGGGGCCCGGGTTTGAACAGATGTATCTGCATCACGTGATGCAGATGTCCCCTGAATCCAATCACGAATCCCCATCAGGCACCCCAGCTCAGGTCACGCTCGTCCACTGGCACCGAAATCCACGTATCCTTCGGGAGCTTCGTGGGGTACGCGCCGAACGTACGCGGCTGATGCACGAGACCACGGTCCCACAGCTCTTGGCCGGCACGTAGACATGCTTCACCGTCCAGTCCGATCAGATAACCCGGGCGCTCGCGATACGCCTCGATAACCGGCACAATATCGGTACGGTGCGTCATGTGGGTCAATGCGATAACGACCAGCACATCGTTGATATCGACGGTGCCGCGCACGATGTCGCCAACACAGCGCCCAAACGACAGGCCAATCAGCTTCCAGGGCACCTTGCAATCAGCCTCGACATAGACCGCGAGATCGTATCGGTCGAACGTCTGCTCGCCACCGCCATCCAGATCGACCCGGATCAGACTTCCGTCGCCCCAGTCCATATCGCTGATGCCAGTCACGGTCCCGATCCGCAGCTGCCCTTGCGAGAGACGCACCTCGGAAC
>NZ_JBXAXW010000029.1:0-1054 GCF_056781975.1 Dellaglioa sp. CoH-57-MRSF-19 | reverse complement strand
TAGTCGGAGTCAAGCGTTGACCTATCGCGCCTACGCCAGACGCTGGGTAAATCGAGCTGAGTGTTCCTACCTGCTTCAACACCAGATTTTGCCCTTCTACTACGTTTAGACGAAAGCGCAAGCTGGCTGGTGGGGCCGGCGGCACTGACACAATACAATCTTGGCATGTGCCCACTACTGTACTCATTTAATACTCCTTATTGATGTGCACACTAAAATTGAGACAGTGTGTCTTTACGTCGTCGGCAATTCTGCGTTCACAGTTAATCCAAAACTGTACGTACCAAATGCTCCTAGCAATACGTTACCGGCCGGAAGATTCAACCGCGCCCCGTTATTGGTCTGGGAAGCTATTGTTGGATTGCCCGCAGCCAAACCTGAAGATGAGACGTTGCTGGCTACTAGAGTGGGGTTATTTACGCGTTTATATGCGTACTGCACTGTCATTTGTGGGACTTGCGTATTACCAACTTGACCCGACCACGCAAATGGCGATCCCGGGAAGGCTTCATAATAGAACAAGCACTCATTCGCCATCACCGACAAGTCCTTGAATTCGAAGCCCGTATAGGATGGGCCCTGTTCGAGCTGCACCTCAGTGATCAGCGCCGTGAACGTGCCGGGTGCCGCCGTCGTAGCCAGCTGGAACCGCAGATAGTGATTGGTGCCCAGCGTCTTTCCCACAACCGAAGGAATGCTAAATGTCTGCTGACATCTCGTCCATGTATTTGCCGGCACCGCAATAGGCGTTCCTGATAGCGTCACTGTACTCGAACCGCCAGACCCGAAGTTCTGGAACAGCGAAGGGGTAAACGACATGCCCTTTGATACGTTGATCAAGAACGATACAGTAACTGTCTGGCCATTCAGTGTGGACACATCATTTATGGACTGCGAAATATAAGGTGCACCAGTACCAGATGTCTCCTGCCACGACAAATAAGTAGTGTCGCTACCAGTGGTCCCGGTTGCTGTGGTCACAGTAGCGCCGTTACTGAACATGAACCATCGATCGGCCACGAATGTGGCTATAGCACCAGACGCAGGATTACCA
>NZ_JBXAXW010000028.1:706-1062 GCF_056781975.1 Dellaglioa sp. CoH-57-MRSF-19 | reverse complement strand
GTGTTGCACTTGTGGAAACACAGAGTGCATGGCCTCATCGCCTGAGAACAGGATGTGGGTCGGCTTGAACTTCTTGATCGCCTTCTTCAGGCGTTCACCATAAGCAGCTTCGGCCTCACGACGCTGCGCTGGCCCCATCTTGAGGTGTCGGTTTTCCGCGAAGTTGATCACCATGTAACTGGCTTGCGGAATCTGCTTATCGCCAGCATAGGCACGGGCGATCTTGTTGCCATACTTCAAGGCATTTACGAACGGGAGACGCGTCTCCCGTACACCAAGAAGCTCGCCTTCTTTCAGATCGCGCGAATCGAGATGCTGGAACACAGCCATCACGCGACGGCTGCTGTTGCTCCAGT
>NZ_JBXAXW010000028.1:0-696 GCF_056781975.1 Dellaglioa sp. CoH-57-MRSF-19 | reverse complement strand
GATTGTACGGGTCATGGCGTTCAATGAATTCGTTCGGTGGATTGAACGTGAATTCGCGTTCCAGCATTAAGAACCTCTTGGGGTAGTTGTGGACACTTCTTTATTTACATGGACTGAGTGGCACGCTCAAACTTGGGACGCCACGCCTTGATCGCGTGCGTGAGACGCGAGCGCTGCATTTCCTTACCCATCAGCGTGAACATCTCAGCGTTCTCAAGGAACGCGTGTGAGCGATCCACGTACTGGGTGGGATGACAGCCTGCGGTTTCGTAGAAGAGACCGGTGGCGACGTGCTGACCCGGGTCCGAATACACCATCATCAGGTCCGCATCGCGGATCGACTTCTCCAGTAGCGTACGCGGGCGGCGTCGGAATGCACCATTCTCGAAACAGGTGACACGGATCAGGTCGCGCACCGTTTCCTTATTGATTCCCTCGTCTTCGAGGATCAGGTTGATGTCGCGAGTGAACACGCGCTGGATGGCTCGTTGGATGTTCACGGTATCTCGTTCAGCACCACCCGAGTGATTGTGGTCATGGAACAGCGAGGCCACGGCCAGAGCCTTCAGATCGCCCTGCACGAGGTAGTGGTTGCTGGCCTTGGGCCGAAGCGAGTTTTCGTTTGTGGCCACCACATGGGACCAGTACCCGACATGCAGTTCATGCTGAAGGTTGTGGTACGGGTTATTCATGTGC
>NZ_JBXAXW010000027.1:0-1098 GCF_056781975.1 Dellaglioa sp. CoH-57-MRSF-19 | reverse complement strand
GGGTCATGGGAACGGTCCCGAGCGCCCCGTACCAGTGCTATGCCGATCATCATTTTACACAAGCCGAATGCGATTAGCAAGACCGCGATAATGGCACCTGTCCTCATTTCAGGAAACGAACTTCCACTTGATGATCGGAGGTAGCGCCGACAGAGCTGACGACAAATGCGCCGACATGTCCGTCGCGCATGAGCTTGTCCTGCACGGATTCCTCGACGTAGCCCCGCGTGATATAGGTCACGATCCTTTCTGCCCCCTGCTTCGGAGGTGACGCTTCCTGCTTTAGTCGCTGAAACGCGTGGAGCGCTTCGCTCAACGTACCATAGCCCATACTGTCAGCCAGAGACGAAGCCAAATCGTAAGCATCGGCCTTAGCCGTCAACATTTCAATATCCATCAAATCTCCTTCAACGGGCTCGATGGGCCAAAATGTGCAGACCCATGATGAGCGCCAACATCGTGTTGATTACGGGGCACCAGCAGGCTGCGAACAGCAAGACGATGACGTAAGCATCGGTCGAAAAATTCTTCGTCCATTGAACATCGCCGTTCCACACATTTGGCACACAATCAATGCGATGAAAACCGTACGCGGATAGCCCCAAGCACGCGAACATAGATACTGCATACACGATTAGAGCAAATACGTGCATCATTCCTCCACGATCTCGGAACGGGTGAGCCACGCAAGTGCCACTTCACGCGCCTTTTCCTGTGTCCACCCGAGACACAGACCTAGACATTTACCACCGAAGAAGTGCTCGCGCCCCGTCATGCTGTACCCGTTGATACGAACCACCCAACCACCGCTGCGCACCGCTTTGTAAACGTAGGTGTTTCGTGTGTCCTCGTCTAGATTGCCAACGGTCTGCGTGTCTTGACCGTCCTCAGCAATTTCGTCTTCCGGGATCGAGAGCGGTACGCCGTTCACGACTGCACGCACCGCACTCGCACGCCGGATGCGGAAATCCAGATCGGCGGCCTCGCTCAGGAGCATCTCTGCCTTACTACGCAGCTCCATNCACCTGCTTCGTAGGGACGTAAGGTTTTGGAAGTCCTCAATCAGGTCCTTGCTCATACTGCCTCCTGCTTCGCACG
>NZ_JBXAXW010000026.1:548-1119 GCF_056781975.1 Dellaglioa sp. CoH-57-MRSF-19 | reverse complement strand
GGCCTCGTACTGTGCGTGCTGCTTCAGCTTCTGCTGAGCGGCCTTGAGGCGTTTCTTGAGCGTTGCCGGGTCCTTAATCTTCACCGCCTGCCCGCAAGACTCGCACTTGCCCTCTGCGAACTTCTCTGCATGTTCGAGCTGATGCTCATAGACCCGAACCAAGGTTTCCAGATCAGCTTCTTCCTCTTCAGGCTTATCCGCCTTTTCCGGCAATTCGGATTCTGCCTCTTCGCGAACGCTTTCTATTTCAAGTTCGACACGCTTGAGTGCGAGTCTGGCTTCTGTATACGCCGTGTACGCGTTCTTTGCCATCTCGGCCGCAAGCTCTCGGCCGTTCTCTTCGATCAGGTTCTGCGTGACCTCACTCAGCTCTGCATACGCCTCGTTGTATCGGGCGTTATTCTTTTTATACTGCTCGTATTCTTCGGCTTCCTCAATATTAGCGGCCGTCGTATCGAACTCGTATTTTATCTGCTTCACGTGATCGATGAACGATTCTTCCGTAATCTCATCCCCAATTGCGCCTTGCAGGATTTTGACTTGATCGCCCATTGACTCGGAGAAGGCGACA
>NZ_JBXAXW010000026.1:0-508 GCF_056781975.1 Dellaglioa sp. CoH-57-MRSF-19 | reverse complement strand
GGAATGCTTTGCATTCGGTTCCGGTGCCGCGAACCAGAGGATGCGGTACCGTGCTGTCGATCGAGATATAGGTGCGGTAAGCAGACGCGGTGATCGGAAACAGGCGAGACAGGGTTTTCTTGGCCTCAGCAACGGTTCGGATTTCTTTATCCTTCCCGTTGACGTGGATTTCCAGCTTGTCGGTTTTGCCGCGCATTATACGCCGCACCAACACCTTCTTTCCTGCGTGGCTCATGAACTCGATGTCGCGGCGGCCTTGCTTGATCTTGTCCGAACGCTCACCGATTTGCGGTTCGTCATACATCACTTCAGGCAACACTGAGAAGAGCAATGATTTGCCTACCCCATTCGAGTTTTGCGATGCCTTGCCCGCAGCGCGGTTCAGCCCATAAATGGTGCTAACCCCGCACGGCGGCTCAAACCGCACCGGCTTCTGGTACGGCCCAACTTTTTCCAACTCGATTGCCTGAATAACGTGCATGACTTACCCAAATCCTTATGCGTGTTT
>NZ_JBXAXW010000025.1:0-1160 GCF_056781975.1 Dellaglioa sp. CoH-57-MRSF-19 | reverse complement strand
GTGCCAGACACTTGATCCGCAATCTGCTGTTCGAGCGGGGGATTAGTCACCCACATGTTACGCAGATTCTGCAAAATCTCGGTCTTGATATCGACTTGTCCCTCGAACACATTGTCGATGGCATTTGTGTAATCCACGTAGTATGGATTAGCCGCTAGATATGGAGGCAGCAGAATACTGCGCGGGTAGCGATACCCAAGACGCCTGTTTTCTGTTGAGTCCGTCGAGGGCCAATCCACCTGATACTTATAGATTTCTTGATATGGCGTACTCATGTTTTACCCAATTTGCAGGCGGGTCGGATTTGTGTCGATGCGTTGCTGGCGTTCCGCGTAGAACACGTTGACTGTCAGCGAGCCGCCGACTGCCGGATCGATCGAGTTGTAACGAATCGGCCAGTTGCCCGACGCAGGAAGCGGAGGGACCGGAGTAACCGAGCCGTCGTCCGTCCACGTCAGGGGCTGGCCAGCATTGATCGTGGCCAGCAAGCCGAACCCATCATGCGAATCGCGACCCCAGATATGGTATTTACTTGCGTCATATACTGCGGGCCACGTGAGCGTAATAGATGCCGGTGCCTGAGCCTGTGTCACCTGCGGATAAACCCACGATGTTGGGTACCCAACGTCTCCGGTGCTTGCCATGTCCGTCGAGATGCCGTACGCGTACACAAGCTGACCCAGTGATCCGCCATTGTGGTTGATGGTGTACTCAGCAACAGGCGATGGAGGTGCCCCAACAATCATGGCCCCGGTCGGTGAACGAGGAATCACGTACGAAATGTTCGGATTCGACTTCATGGCCGCATTAACCAAGTCCGATATATAGAAGTTGGTCATCAGCAGCCCCGGACGCTTCGAGAACAATGTCTGGATAGCCTGCTCTACACTCTGCTGAACTTGTAGCAAGTTGGCGCTGTTGAATGCATATACGTCAAGCGCCACATTGCGGGCAATTGCGATCGGGTCCTGCCATATGAAGTACGTGCTGTACATCGTGACTTTCTGACAGTAGTTCAGAAAGTCCTGAATCTGAGCCTGCGTCCACGGGCTAGCGGTGAGTGCCGACACACGAACCACGTTCATCCATCGGTAGTCCGATGGATCGATCTCGCGCTGGGCCTGAGTCATCACGTCTAGAATGCCCGGATACGTAGCAAT
>NZ_JBXAXW010000024.1:0-1161 GCF_056781975.1 Dellaglioa sp. CoH-57-MRSF-19 | reverse complement strand
GCTCACCCACTTCGAGGTCCGCGATGTACGTCGGGAACCGCTTTTGTTCCTGAATATCGACTCTCATGTGTTCTCCCCGGTCGGCATCGGCACATGCTTCACGACGAGCATCGACACATCGAACAGCGTGTGGACGGCCTGCACGGTAACGACACCAGTATCCCCATCGGGGCTCAGTCGCGCGCCCTCAACCAGACCCTTGACCGTAGCCATGTTCCCGATCGCAATCTTGTCGCCTTCTGCCATCGTGAGGTCGCCCACGAAAAACGAGATGCGCAGACGATCCCCGATCGGGATCACCCGGGACCCGGAACTCAAGCTCCACATTCGGCTCCATGTTGCTCGGATCGGTCAGGGCCACGCCCGAGATACAGCCATAGACGCCTACAGCGTCGCCAACACGAAAAATCATTTCAACTCCTTCCAGTAGTTAGACGGGTCGATACCGGCCTCTGCCAGTTCCTGTTCCCCGAAACCGTTACGCAAATCCTGTTCCATCAGGTCCCATACACGCCGCGCGTTATCGCGTAGCCACAGCATAGCCCGGTAGTCGGAGCCACGGGCCCGCAGCTCGTTGACCATGGCACCAAACACGCGATGAGGACCACTGTAAAACGCACCAGTTCCCGCATCGTGCAGAACAGGGCTCTGCGCGTTCACGTCATTCACGAAAGATCGACGCTTTTCGTATTCGAACGTGCCGTCCACACCCTCCCGAATCTGGTGATATGTGTCAGCCTCGCACACGGTCCACGCGCACCAGCCTTCACGGCCCACGATACGATACCGGAACTCGTGGCGTGCGAACCGTACTTCACCGTCCTCGGTCACCACGAGCTTCACGCGATCGTCTCTCATCAACCCTCCAGCGCGAACTCGGCGCGGACCACAGCACGCACCTGAGTATCCGCCTCGAACGGGAGCACCGTGCCCAGCTTCGACGCGTACGTGGCACCACGTTCAGGGTCCACAGCTATGCACAGCGCAACGCCCTCGGTGTTCTTGAACCAAATGCGCGAATCCCAGCAAAACATTTCGTTGCGCGGAATGGCCTCAAACACCGTCATGGGCCGTACTTCATCCTTCAACACGATCTTCATTTTCGCTCCTTATTCAATATTGGACAGTTTACCAACACCTTGATTCTTTTGTCAAGGACTG
>NZ_JBXAXW010000023.1:0-1189 GCF_056781975.1 Dellaglioa sp. CoH-57-MRSF-19 | reverse complement strand
ACCATTCGAGTACTCGATTTCTGCCGCAACCTTTCGGTTAAGCGCTACTTCCCACCGATAGCGAAAATCGGCGCAGCTGCATGATACCATCACATGAAGCCGTGGGTCAAGAAAAACAATAACAGTCACGTACCGTTGTGGTTTACCGCCCGGGCCGCGTGTATTCTTGACGTAGCGTCGTTTGAATGGGTCCCATATCTTGGTCGAGTACGAGGCACATGCCACGTACCCACGCCCGAGCGAGTCCCCGGACAATGTTCCTGACGAGTCGTTAATTCGGCAGCGCCTTTCGGCAGCTACGAGTTTCCCCGCAGATCAGACTATATCTTCACCCACATGGGTGCATCCCACTTCCCATCACTTGATGGTACGGCTTACGCCTAGTCGTTGAACCTTCGCCTATACGGCGCTTGGCTGCTGATTGTCCAATCCTGCTGATTTTCAACCATCACGTTCGTCGTTTCCAACCGCGTTGTGGCCAGCAGGCTTCAGGAGATTCCAGCAATTCAGGATGACACGGGCAGGACTCTACCCCTTCTTCATGTACGTGACTTTCACGTACTTTGCGCTCTCGCGTCTGCGTTGGCTCGTCCTTTGAGCAATTTGCGGTAGGGTCAGCACGTGACCTCCTTAGTTATTTCCATCGTGTTGTTCTCCCATCATCAGAACACAGAGCTTCCTCTACCGTAAACCCACGCGCCACGCGCGCCCTGAATGTTGCGACCTTGATTCCGTATGCATCACATAGCTCTTTACGAGTTGTGTAGCACACTCCATTCACGATAATTCTGTGCGTACTTCTCGATACAGCCTTAGCCGCGATCTGCTCTGGCGTGTCCCCAGCTTTCCGCCTATCCACAACCCAATAGGATGGTACGCCCAAGTAGTCAGAAAAGGCACGGGCTGATTTATACAGCACACCCTTATACCACCTTTGCTGATGCAGGTGCGGTGCTTCTTAATAAGCCGCCGTTCAGCATCCTGTGCATCTGCGAGAACACCAGTCCACAGAGTGTGGACTTCGAAACTGTCAGCACCCTCAGCACGCAGCAGACGCTGAAAAGCCGCGCCCTCTTTTGAGGTTGCATCACTGATGTGCTGGCTTACACGATGTTTAACGGAAACAACTGTAACGCCAATGTAAACATAACGCGCCCGCTTGGGTGACCACCAACCATACACGAAGGCC
>NZ_JBXAXW010000022.1:0-1246 GCF_056781975.1 Dellaglioa sp. CoH-57-MRSF-19 | reverse complement strand
GCTGCACTCCGTATGGGCCGCCCGGGCTACGCTTCACCGCGCCGGGTGTTTGCGGGTAACAACGGTGGCGCAGTGTCGGTGACGGCCGCTGCGATTCTGTCGGGCAACGCTAAGCTCCCGTTCTCAGCGTTCTAAACCACATTCCCTAATTTAAGGGGAGACAGGAGAACTGCACAATTAATCAGTTCTCCTGCTTAATTTCCACACTGGAGAAAACACATGTCTATCTATTACCCGGGTTCGAAGATCGAGCAAAGCACCGAAATGCTGGTTGCGCTCGGCGCTCAATTCACGGCCGAAGGCCAAGCAGTTGTCCGCACGCAAGGCAACACGGCTGCTGGCGTGCAGCCTTCGACGGGTCAAGCAACTGATCTGTTCGTTGGTTTCTCGTTCGCAGGTACGTCGGCAGCTCCGTTCGCTGAAGCTACCTACAACAAGGTCGAAACCTTCTTGGTCCCGGCTACGGGCAGCGTGAAACTGTCGCTGGTGCCGACGACTGCAACTTCGGTCGGTATCTACGACCAAACGACCAGCGCATGGGTTCCGGTTGACGGCACGACGGTCAAGGTCACGGGCCAAACGGTCTCGGGCCTGACGGCAGGCGACACGGTTACCGTGACTTACGAGTACACGCTGACGGCAGTGCAGCGCCGGGTCCTGTTCGGTGACGTGCAGCCGGGCGGCTACGTTGGCGATTACGTCCAGCAAATCGGCGTGATTACGCGCGGTACGGTGTTCACTTCGCAATTCGACGCATCGAAGAACTGGGCAGCTGCTGGTGGTTCGGCCTCGACGCAAATCTGTGTGGCCGCTAACGGCATGCTGACGCTCGGTACGCCGGGTACGGCTCCGGCCGGTGTCGCGGTGCCGGGTGCGTACGTGACGCAAATCCCGGGCGCGGAAATCCCGTTCCTTGGCATCACGTTCGACGCTCACTAAGCATCGGTTCACAAACAGCAATTTTAATTCAGTCACCTGAGACTTGAATTGCTCGGGTCCTGTCCTGATCAATAGGTCAGGACCCCTACCCAAAATATACGGAGTACTCACATGCGTACCAACAAGATTCAAACGTATGCGGCTAAGAAGCCTATGGTCAACGCTTCTGAATACCGCTTTGACGGCTCGCAGGAACGCGCTGTCGGCGCGAACGGTGAGCTTAACGCAAGCTCGAAGCGCGAACTTCTGAACCGCCAGATGGAATTCCTGACCGCGAGCGCGAACGGTGAAGTCGCTAGCGACGCAG
>NZ_JBXAXW010000021.1:980-1262 GCF_056781975.1 Dellaglioa sp. CoH-57-MRSF-19 | reverse complement strand
ACTAACCTCAATCTAAATGCCAGTGGCACTGCCGTGTACAAGGCTTCCACTCATCAGTTTCAGGGTCCTGTTGTCACGGATTCAACGATCGCGGCTGCTGGCGACATTACGGATGAAACTGCGTCCGGTAACACGAAGACCATAGGCGACTTCCGGCGTGTTTATGATTCGCACATCCACCACGTGCCAGACAATCCGGATACTAGTACTCCTATCCCTCAAATCTAAATTTAATGGTAAGGAGAACTCAACATGACTACACCAACAGCATATCAGCTTGAT
>NZ_JBXAXW010000021.1:0-970 GCF_056781975.1 Dellaglioa sp. CoH-57-MRSF-19 | reverse complement strand
GGTCGATGCGTCGTCGAAGTTTACGCTGGACACTAACCCCGATTTGCTGCCTGACGTACTGGCCATCAACAACTCGTTGTACAACCTGTTCTCATGTCAGATAGGGGCACGAGCCCGTATATTCCAGCCGGAGTATGGGGCCTCCCTTCTCACTTATCTACAGGAACCAATCGATCAAAACACTGCGGATAAGATTCAGGTCGGCTTCATTCAGGCGATAGCCCGCTGGGAACCCCGCATTCAGCTCGACATGAGCAACACATGGGTCAAGCCCGACATGTCGCTGCCCGGCTATCAGATTCGGATTGCTTACAACCTGAACCTAAACCTTGATACTCAATCAGGTCCGCTGGTTGCAGCATTTTCCGTCACCGCCAACCAATCATAAGGTTCAACATGGCAGATACTAATAAGCTCGTTCTGGCGGACTTGACAGCCGACGTTGATCAATTCGTTTCCCAGTTTCAAAACTACCTTACCACCATCCCATCGTGGCAGGGAACGCTCACGACAATGACATCGGAGACCCTGATCGAGCTAGCAGCATCGGTCGGGGCTTTTGCGCAGGGCCGCATCATTCGCGCTGCGGAGGACTGTTTTGCTGAAACGGCTCAATCTGATTCAGCAATCCTTAGCATCACACAGATGCAGGGGCTTCGCATTTCGCGATTCCTACCTGCCGGCATACCTGTCACGCTCCAAAGTTCGGTACCCTCGTCGCTCCCTCCGCTGTCCCAATTCCACGTGGCAGGGCAATACTTCTTCAACCGAGATGAGATCACGTTCACGGACGCCAACCCCATCAACGTGACTCTGTACGAAGGTCAGGTGTACGCGTATCAGATGCCGGGCTTGGGAACGGAGCGTCAGACCTTCGTAGGGGCCCAAGATAACTTCTCGGTGTCTGACCGAGACGTTGCGGTCCTGATCAACGGGATAATGATCCCGAAGGCATGCGGCGGCTTGTGGA
>NZ_JBXAXW010000020.1:0-1268 GCF_056781975.1 Dellaglioa sp. CoH-57-MRSF-19 | reverse complement strand
GTGAACGAGTCAAAGAAAACGAACGGTCGTCGATCCAGTGCCTTTAGCTCAGGGCGGTTGGCGCGGCTGTTGCCTTGCTCCAGAGTTCCCGGGTTCCACACGACTTCAGTACGGCATATACGGCTCACGAACTGGAAGTTAATACCCTCGTTCATCGAGACTTCGACGCCCACCATCCAGCGAATGCGCGCCATTTTCTCGAAACGTCGGCCGTGCTCCACCTTGTTCTGAGCCTTGTACAGCATCCCGCACGCCTTCAGTTCAGGCGGTGCCAAACGCCACACCTCTTCGGCGCTGATCACGTTGTTTGTGAAGATCAGCACCTTCCCGTCGAACGGCCCGTACGGTACCTTCTTGCCTGTCTCCGGATCGATCTCTTTGCCGCCGAACAGGTGCGCCGCGACACGCTCCAGTACCATCTTCACTTTGGGGCTGTCACGATCTTCACCGCTCAGCAGTTGGTTACCCAGCGGATCATGACCGGGAGCCATTAGAAACTGTTCAAGCCGCGCCAGATACGGACGCAGCAGCGCCGAAAGATCAGTATCCGCATCTTCGTCGTGTTCGTTATCCTCAGCGTCCGCATCGTAGTCCTCGGCATCTTCCAGCATCGCCTTCCGATCGTGACGCCCCAAGAATCGTGACAGCTCGCTGTTTTCGCGCGCTGCTTCCTCGATCTTCTGGATTGTCTCTTCGAGGATCGAATCGTACACAGCCTGTTGGTTTGGCGTCAGGCGACAGCCGCCGATCCACTCGCGCTTGGTCGGAAGAAACGCGGCCCACTCCTTTCGCATGGCACCAGCCACCACGATCCGCGATTTGATCTTTCGCATGATCTGCTCTTGTGCCCCGGGCTTCCAGATTTTGACGCGGCCACCGGAAACCTGCTCTCCGTATTTGGCGTTGAATTCGTCCTTGGTGCCGAACAGCGTAGGGTCCATGGCCCCAACCTGCATAGCCATGTCCGAGGGGCTATCGTGGGCCATAGTGCCCGAGGCCAGCCGAATTTTCGGCACGTCACAGATGAGGCACATCGTGGCTTGCGTGCGCCCCGTATCGTTCTTCACCTTGTGCGATTCGTCCAATCCTGCGTACGAAAAGCGAAACTGTCGCAGAAAGTCAATGATTGGGTAGACCGTGACAGGCGTCGTGCCGTAGCACACGCTGTATTGTCGGTACATGAGAGCGTTGTAGTCGGCAACCACCACAGTGTTACGTGGCGCACCCTCCAACATCGCTTGCAATCGCTCGATACCGTGCACGCGAAC
>NZ_JBXAXW010000019.1:0-1306 GCF_056781975.1 Dellaglioa sp. CoH-57-MRSF-19 | reverse complement strand
GTGGAACACGCGCGAGCAACAGGAGCATGAGTGTGATGGACCCTATCGATAAGGAAGTGGTTCAAGACATGTTCGAAAAATGGGCAGTGACCGAGGGCGATCGTCTGGATTACGGATACGTGCTTGACACGGATGTCGAAGGCAATTACAGTAGCGTTCGCACACTTAAAGCGTTTCGCGGTTTCTGCGGCGCACTGTCAATCACGACCATGGAGAAATCATGACTTTTCCCACCGTATGCCAGCTGGACGATATCGTGAAGCATATCGAGAACAACGAGCAAATTCGCGTTCTCGATCAGCCGAACGGGCGCAAAGTCGTGTGCTACATCTTCATGGATAGCAAGACGTTCCCGACGCCTGAATCACGCGAATGCCGTGGTATCGCGTTTGACGCAAACGGCCGTATCGTCAGCCGACCGCTTCACAAGTTTTTCAACATGGGTGAAAAAGCTGAACTCATGCCCGAAAAGCTGCTGGAGCGCGCGGCGCGTGGTGAGCTTGCCGGCATCTACGATAAGATCGATGGGTCGATGGTGAGCACCTCGTATTCGCACGACGACGGCTTTGCGTGGCGCTCGAAGAAGTCGTACGTGTCAGATACGGTTCGAGCGTTCGAGCGCGAGGTTCCCAAAAACATCGCAGATTTTGCGCGTGTGGTTGCGGCCTCGGACCATACGGCCACCTTCGAATTCGTGGACCCTGAAAGTCAGGTGGTGGTTCGTTACGATCGGCCGTCCATCACGCTGCTGCACGTTCGGGACAACAGGACCGGCGAATATGTGATGATGAATCCGTTTCACCACGTGTGGAACATGATTCATGAGCGACGTATACCGGTAGCTCCGAACCGCATCCACGAAATGACGCTGGAGCAGGCGCTAGCTTCGCTCGAAAGCATGGAGGATGCGGAGGGCTATGTCTTTCAGTTTGACGATGGCGACATGGTAAAAGCCAAGTGCGATTGGTATGCACGCGCACACCGCGCGGTGTCCTATCTGCGCGAGCGTGATGTGGCGGTGCTGGCCCTGAACGAAGAGCTGGACGACGTGAAGGCGATCCTGACGAAAGTCGGTCACGATTTGACGGCCGTGAACGAGGTAGAGACGCGTCTCATGGAGCGCCTGATCCAGATCGATCGAGAAACCGCTGATTTGGCGGCCGTTGGTCGGCTGATGACGGCCGCAAACTATGGCGTGGGCAAAAAGGAGTTCGCGGCGGTGCACGGAAAGCACGAGCTGTTCAGGCTCGCAGTCAACCGCATGGAGGGCAAAGACGACCGGATGCGTAAGTGGTACGGTCAGTAC
>NZ_JBXAXW010000018.1:843-1355 GCF_056781975.1 Dellaglioa sp. CoH-57-MRSF-19 | reverse complement strand
CTTGTGAGCCGAATCGTACATAAGCACGTGCTTTCCCTTCAGGCACTGGTAGTCATCCTTGTCCTGCGCGCCTAGCACAACTTGATACTCGTCGGAGTACTGATGACCTACCGAGGCTAGTACATCGTCAGCTTCGTGTTTTTTCGGTTGGAAATACGTGATCCTAGCGTCACTCAGCATCGAGTACACATCCGGCAAATAATCGTACACGTCGCCCGTAGGTTTGGTGTACTGGCTATCGACGGCCGGCCCACTTTGCTTCTTGTTCTTTCGGTCAGCTTTGTATCCGTCATACACACCGTACCTAAACACCTGCTTGCCGTCAAATGCAACCAGCATATGGGTGGCCTTGACGGCCACGGCGTCTTTGCATATCAAGCTGGTGAATGCATATGGAAGTGCCTCTTCGATCGGCCGGCCTGTGCGCAACGTGAACCAGACACGATGGAGTGCGTGATTTCCGTCGATGACGAATATTCGTCCTTTCTTTTTCATTGCAGTTGGAACTTGTT
>NZ_JBXAXW010000018.1:0-833 GCF_056781975.1 Dellaglioa sp. CoH-57-MRSF-19 | reverse complement strand
AGCATCAGAATGTCGTCTGTAAATTCGTCGGCTTCATTGTCCATGTCCTGAGCGTCCAGCAGCTCGATGGTCAGCCCCGGCCCGTACCGCTCGTCCAGTTCCTCAACCAAATCAGCCACGATCTTCCGAAATCCGTGGATGCAGATACTGTTGAAGACCTCGGGCCGCGCTTCCACTACGGAACGAACGAACAACGTGAGTTCGCGCGGGTCATCGATGTGGTGCAGCACACTTTGGTGGGACAAAACTCTTGCGCCTTCTATCATAAATCCTCCGCTGGTCATCCTATTTACTAGACCCAAATTTCATGAGTCGCCCCAATTTTATCATAGGTTTACTAGGAGTGCCAGACTACGGAGAGCCAATTATGTTTCAAGGCGACAAAGACCCTTTCGGGTACAGCATCAGCACCTATGCGTGGGTTTTCGGACTCGCGCTGTTCGGAGGTGCCGTTAAGTATCTCAACAACTCGCAGCAGTTCCGAGTCGCGACACTCGCACGTGATCTGATCACCGCAGGCTTCGCAGGACTCATGACTTTCTGGGCGTGTGAGTGGCTTAACATCGACGGGCCGGTTGCCGCGATCTTGATTGCGACGGCTGGTCTCATGGGGACACGAGCAATTGCCGTGTTCGAAAGTTTCTACACAAAACAGGCCGAGCGTATGGGAATACATATTGACGACACCACAACCGAATCGAACAACCCGACACCGGGCGGTCAAGGATAAACGGTAGGAGGCACACGTGAATACGCTCGTACAAGATGGTCCAAAAATTAGCAGCATCGGGCAAGTGATTGATCGTTGGATTACAAGGGCCTCGCCTTGGGCG
>NZ_JBXAXW010000017.1:1111-1370 GCF_056781975.1 Dellaglioa sp. CoH-57-MRSF-19 | reverse complement strand
CTTTTCCTCTTCTACGTGCGGAAGCCCGTTTAGTCGCTCCGGCACAAGATGCGCGTAATCAGCGCGATCTTTGATGCACTGCTCATCGTTGTCAAAGCCTTCTACGAGTCCAGCAAACACGAAGTACCTGAAATGAACGTCATCGAGTTTCTTGAAATCTTCAGCTAGTAACTGATCGATAAGCTGATGGGCGCGTTGTGTGTCCATCGCGTCTCCGTATAAAAAGGCCGGTAACCCGGCAACTAGGTCATGCCTGACC
>NZ_JBXAXW010000017.1:0-1101 GCF_056781975.1 Dellaglioa sp. CoH-57-MRSF-19 | reverse complement strand
GAGTTTCAGGAAGCACGGGCCCGATACCGGGCAACTGGCTTCACACCAACTGTACCTTAGCATGGCTCTTAACCCCAAGAGCCCCGGAGCCCCGCGCGGGATAAATCCGGTTGCAATACACTGGCGGTGCCTCTTCCTCGACAGTTAGGATTGGGGATTCTTTCGCTCTCGCCCACAACAATAAAAATGGTGCCGATTGCAGGACTCGAACCCGCGACCAACTGATTACAAATCAGCTGCTCTACCAACTGAGCTAAACCGGCAAGTGCGTGGTGCCCGTGGCCTAGGAAACCTAAGCACCACACTGAACGTACATCACATTACTTTACTAAGTCTGGAGCGGGTGAGGGGAATCGAACCCCCGTCTTCGACTTGGAAGGACGCTGCTCTACCATTGAGCTACACCCGCAAATTAGACTGCGGTTCACCCACAGAATATGGACTTGGCGCTACTTTCCACTTGTACTTATTTGCTATGCCGATGAACACTGCTCTCGCAGACTCGCACATAGCGGCGCACCCTTTCGGGAAGTAACTTGTTCTGGTGCGAGGAAAGGGATTCGAACCCTCACGATCTTTCGACCGGCAGGACCTAAACCTGCTGCGTCTACCAATTTCTCCACCCTCGCGTGGTGCGGATGGTGGGACTCCAACCCACACGCCTTTCGGCAGGGGATTTTGAGTCCCCCGTGTCTAGCTATTCCACCACATCCGCATACTACTTGTTTTGCTTCCGGTACTCTTCCCACTCTTCGTGTAGACTCAGCTCACCGGGCCACGCATCGTAGTACCAATCCCAGTCAAAACACCAGTCATTGACGGTGCCGACATCGATGTGTTCTACGCTTCGTTCCTGACGCTCGATTTTGTCGAGCACTCGATTGAGGACACGACGATTCTGCTGCCGCTCGTCTCGACGCGCACCCGGAGCCGGGCCGCAGCACGGGCAATGGAAACCGCCCGGACCATAACTGATTACACGACGGGAAAATGCTTTTGCTTTCATGAGACCTCCAGTTGATTATCACTGAACTCTACTCATGATCGCCTCCTATTCTGTTGGGTGGGAACGGTACGATTCGAACGTACGGTAAACCTCCG
>NZ_JBXAXW010000016.1:297-1436 GCF_056781975.1 Dellaglioa sp. CoH-57-MRSF-19 | reverse complement strand
CAACATCCGGTGGAACATCGACTGGTTTGGCCAATGCATACATGTCAGGTGCGGGAAATACGACGGATGGCTATTTTGGGTTGGGTGTGACGGCCACTACCACGTTCCCACCAAACGTTGCAGTGTATAACTATGCGGGAAATACTGTGCGGGCCGGCTCCAACTTGACCTACGGTGGCCAAACAGCTGCCGCTGCGGGAACCGCCACAGGCTCTGCGTGGCTGGGTGGTTCTACCACAGGTCCCGCGATTAGGACAACCGCGCTTTACCGATACTCTGATGATGCGGTGAGTAGCGGTACCGCGCTTCAACAGCCCGATCAGGGCATGTGCGCAGTGAGCGATAACCCCGGGAATTTCTAAATGCACTATAAAACAAACCGACAAAACCACGATTTCCAAATCGCATTCTTCCTCGTTGGTTCGTGCCAGACGGCGGATGCAGCGTACGGTCTGCTTCACGATCTGCGTCAGGACCGAGAAGCAGCGCTAGCCTCGGCGCGTGCCAGCGAAAAAAGAATTCTGGCCAAGGTGATGCGTGCAGCGGCCGCGCTTCAGAATGCGGACAACGAGGCTGATCGTCTCGACGCCGAGGCCGAGCTGGACGAAATTGCGGCTATGCGCGAGATCAATGAGTCGAATGTTCGCGCGGCCGAGGACGAGGTAGCTTTCATTCACGAGTGTATCAAGCGCATTGAGCCTTATCGTAAATACAAAGATATGGATGATCGTCAGGCTTTTGAAGCCGCTCAGCAGGAAGAGTGGAAGCTAACGCTTATGCGCCGTGCCGAGAACTATCTGCTGAGTCAAGGGTCGATTCCGCATGATCATTTCGAGACAATGCGCTTGCATCCGGAGTTTAGCACTGTTATACTGCCGCACGTCAATNGTGTTCACCAGCTGAGCACGAGCAAAGAGGCCTCAGATAGGCAAGCTCTAGTAGAGCTTTTGGCATCGGGCCCGAGCGACGTACGCAAGGTTATTTCGGAAGTACAACAACTTCGTTTGGAGAGTAAATGAAGACCACCATCAGCTTCGAAGACACACGCGTCCCTGTTCCAATCAGTGAGCTGGAAGGCGGCACCATGTTTTCGAATCAGCTGGAGCCCAGCGGTTTCGATTTGTTCATGGTGATGCTCG
>NZ_JBXAXW010000016.1:0-287 GCF_056781975.1 Dellaglioa sp. CoH-57-MRSF-19 | reverse complement strand
GGAGCCGTACGGAATTGGTGTACCCGCGTGACGTGTCGATCAAGGTGATTCGCTGATGGAACTCGATCTTTCGAACAACCGGATCGACCGGCTTGCTCAGGTGGTAGCTGCACTCNAACAGCACCACCCCCGTAATGAGAAGGGTCCTATCTGCATCGTGGCCCCGCGTCGAGTGCATCGCCAGTGGAAGTACGCGTGGCGGCAATATCAGCTGTGGCGCACGGCGCAAAAGCGCCCGACGCAGCGCTACATGCTGTACTGCACGCCCGAACAATTTGCTGAACACT
>NZ_JBXAXW010000015.1:0-1560 GCF_056781975.1 Dellaglioa sp. CoH-57-MRSF-19 | reverse complement strand
CGCTACGGTTGTCTTACGTGTCGGCGCAGCAGGGGTTGGGGACCATCCATGTGTTCTAAGGTCTGAATCGTCACGAACCGTCTAAAACCCTTGCATGTATTTCAAGGTCATTTTATTTCCTTAGCTTGGCGTGAACCAAGTTATTGTTGTCATCGGCTTTGCTGGATTCAAAGTTGTCTGGGCAATGATCTCCAGCGCAACGCTAGCATCCTGAGTAACATATGGAAGTCCCGCGATAACTTCTAACTTCACGCCATAGTCATTTGTCGGTATCAATCCCGCAGCCAAAACCTCCATCTGAACGTTCGTGTCCTGCGCGTTAAGTGGAGGTATAATCAGCACTTGCCGCGCAGTTGCCTGATTTTTTACCGCTGATGACTGCGACAATAGAACCTGCCGCGCTACTGCCTGAGCAGTAGACGCGGGAGATTGAACTGTAAGTACCTGTCTGGCTAGGGACTGCGCCTTTACCGGATTACCTGCCATAGTCACCCTCGCATTAGGTTATATGGTTCAAGACAAACTGCGACGCCTTGATCGAGTTGGTAGACCATGCCTTGTTTCCGTTGGGGTCAATATCAGACAGGACCGATGCGTATGTTGGTGTTGTTCCCGAGACCGTGATTTGGGCGCTGTCTGTTTCAGCAGCTGCACTACGCAGCCCTACGCTAACCACAGGAGCCGTCGTCGAAGTCTTGGTGAAGTAGGTTTCCACCAGCTGCGCGCGAGCCGAATACCCTGCCGGGATAGTGTCCGACGAAGAGTACACATCAACATCTCCAGAATTCGAGGACGCCACGTTCTTCGAACTCATGCTCGATAGTGCAGATTGATTCACGGCGCTTGCATTAGTGCCCGTACCACCCGTGGGGACCCATTGCGCTTGCACGTCTGCTGTAGGGCGCTGCGCCACGATGTTAATCTGACCTAGGTTACCGCTTAGGCCGGTGCCATCTTCGAGCGTCACGTAGATATCGTCAATTGCGGTAAAGCATCCAGAGCGTTGGAATCCTATAAGGAACAGCCCCGTAGTATCAGTCGTTTGTGTAAACTGGTAGGTGAACTTTGAACCGACTTGAACACCATCCACGTATATGTACACGTCGAACTGGTTTGTGGCCGCTATATTCTTCACATATCGAATTTCGAAGTAATGGTACAGATTAGTGGTCGCAGACAGGGACCCGCTTACAAAGGCCGAATTGTTAGCAACGGAGTTTAGGATACCCCATTGGCGGTTTCCGCCCGATGCCCCAGTAACGAATAGGTGCAAAAAGCCACCATTTGTTGTGGCTGGTGTGAACTGGCCGTTAGCAGCAGGTGCCCCAGACTGCGAAACAATTAGTCCACTGCCAACCCGCCTGTCAATCCGGTTGCTGTCGCGTCCCCAGCCTCATATACGTTCATGGCCTGCCAATTGGTTACCATGTCTGGTGTTGTCGCAATGATGCCCGTGGACGAAGTTGTGAACAGAACGTATTTGCTGCCGTCGTACAGGTAATTGACGTAGCCACCGCCCGACAAATTTGTTAGCGGAGTTCCCGTAAGAGTCCATGTAAC
>NZ_JBXAXW010000014.1:0-1573 GCF_056781975.1 Dellaglioa sp. CoH-57-MRSF-19 | reverse complement strand
CTCTACCTCGCGAACTACTTCGACGGTGAGTATCCGGAGGACAACGAAAACTTCGCTGCGTACCAGACCAGTGAAGAAGCAGAAGCACGTTGCGCCGAAGAGGTTGCGTATCAGCAGCGCTTCCATGGGCCGAAATCGGAACGCCACACCACGAAAGAATGGCGATACTACGCGTCAGCTATCGAATACGTGATTCCGCGCGCCCGGCTGAGCGCGCAGGAACAGAAGCTCGTCGAACGCCTGAAGGACTGCTCGAAGGATTTGGACGTGGCAGATCGCCATGCCCTGCTCGATCTGATCGACCGGCTGCGTGCCCACGAAGAGCCGGACGAGAAATAAGCACTTGACACAGCATAAAATGGCTCCCATTCTAGGAGCCATTCTCACATCTGGAGGCGATATGTTTCAAGTAACGCAGGAATTCGTGTTCTGTTCAGGCGTCGCTGTCGGGGCCCTGAGCGCGATTTGCATTATTGCCAGTTTCGCTTATCTCGATGGCTGGTTTGATAAACCGCAGCCGCGTCGGTTCCATGACATCGACGACGGTTCCTATCGTGGGAAGTCCGTGCGATGAACGAACTCTGGGAAAACCCGCTATACACGGTGGAAGAGCGTCTGGAAATGGCGGTCGGTGGCATCCTGTTCCGTGACAGGTGCCTGAAGCAAGCATACGAGCGCCTCAATCAGGCGAACCAAAGGCTGCGGGAGGTCGCGGAGTTGGCGCATGCCGTGAACGACGTGATCGAGCTGTTCGAAGAGTTTTACGCGGACAGCAAGGGACAGCCGATCACTGATCGGCTGCGCGAAATCAGTGCAGTGCTTCACGCACAAAAACAAGGAGAGTAAATATGTTCACGGCAATGAGTATGGTGTGGCTTGTGGCCGGAGTCTTTATCGGTGTCTTCATCAGCGTTGTCTACTGTGCGTTCCACGAGGACCGCATCACCCGGGAAATCCGGGAAGCACGCATGAAGAAGGAGCTGGTCGAAGCGAACCTGTATCTGGCGCGCAAGCAAAAAGAGTTTGCGGAACTGACTGGGAAGGACGTGCAACCCGAACCTGCTAAGCCGGATGACCACGCCAGTGCCGCAGACTGGAGTTCGCGTACGGTACGTATCACCCAGACGGACCGAGACGGTAATACAACGGTGAAAACTCGCAACTATGACGAGCTGACGGACGCGGAGCGTGCGCAATTCGATGTGATGATGCGCAAATTCAACCAGACCATGGCGAATTTCGACAAGACTATGCGAGGCGCGTTTGCATGAAGGCCATAGAGCTTCTTGAACAAGCGCTTCCATACGTGCGTGGCCAGAATGAGGCGCTTGTCCGCAAGATCGAGAAGAAACTGCGGAAAGATGGTAAGCAGCGGGAACTCACGGTCGCGCAGTCGTTCTACGAAATGGTGGTAACCGTTCTGTGTAGAGTGGCTGAAGTACGAAAACGGCACTGGATAGAGCCTGACCACGAACTCTGTGAATGGCTCGGGTGCAGCGACTACACAACTTTTCAAATGGAAATCGAAAAAGCCTTCTGGATTGAGGCTTTGACAGCTCCCGAGGTAGCGGAT
>NZ_JBXAXW010000013.1:0-1690 GCF_056781975.1 Dellaglioa sp. CoH-57-MRSF-19 | reverse complement strand
TGTACTAGGCCCTGTCAAGTTGACGGATGAAATAATATAAAATTTAATATGTTTCTAAATGGCTTTATCCCAGTATTCATCTGGGGTAAGGCCATTTCTTTGTGTTGAGCGATTGTAATGATTAAAATATTCAATTCCTGCTTCAACCAATTTCATAAGTTCTTGATAGGTCTTTGGCAGTGGCTGACGTGCCATCCATCGATTTTTAAATTCATTCCACCAACGCTCCATTGGAGCGTTATCGTATGGCGTTCCTGGTCGGGACATACTTCTAGTTACTTCATATCGATCAAGAGAACGATTAAATAGTTTTGAGGTATAAGCTGAACCGCGATCGGTGTGCACCATGGGGTGTACACTACCAGCACCTGAAAAGGCCTGCTGAAATACCTGGATTTCTGCTTCACTAGTTTCTGTAGGACTTAGATTATAGGCTAAAAGTCGCCGACCATAAAGATCTAAAACACCACTTAACCGAATTTTATATTCGCCATTTATGCCATATGAAAGCTCTGTTGAATCGGCCAACCAAACTTGGTTAGGTCTACTCACACTAAAATTTTGATTAAGAAGATTATCTTGGATATATTGTTCTGATTGTTTCACACGATTATGCTTCTTCGGATGTACTAAACATCGAATACCTAGTTCTCGCATAACTCGTCGAACCTGTTTGAAAGTAATGGGAAAATTAATTGATGTGTCAGCTTGTAAATTTACCAACATGTTTCCAGTACCAATCCCTTGTAGATTGAAATCAAACCAGTATTGGGTTCGCTCTTTAAGTTGTTTATTACGTGTCTCCCAAACTGTTTCTTGTCTTTTTAACCCTTTGTAGTAAGCCTGACGGCTAACGCCAACCATTTTTATAAGTTTTGTTATCGCACCATGCTTTTCTTGACTAACATTCTTAATCGCGTGATATGCCAGTCGTCTTTGCTTATTCACCCCTTGCGCTGAAGTTCCTGCCATTTTTTTATAAAGGCCGCATATAATTTTTGATCTTCGATTTGGCTTTCTAACTCGTGAATCCGTAGATTCGCTTTATCTAAATCTGTTAGTTCTGATTGATCTTTACGGTGACCACGATTATCGATTAGTGATTCATAACCACCTTGTCGTGCCTTAAGAACCCATGAACGGGCTTGTTGATAAGAGACACCGAAGTGTTCCGCAGTTTCATTATAACTATGTTTATCTTTGGTAATATATTCAACAATTGAAACGCGTTCTTCAAAAGAAGTTTTACGACTCATAATGGGAACCTGCCTTTTGGACGGTGACGCCGTCACCGTTTTATCCTCATTATACTTGGAAACCCAGTCTAATAGTTGTTTTTGTGATCGTAAACCAAACTTAAGTGCAACATCTGCTTGTGAATATTGACCCGTTAGATAAGTTAATACCGCTTCTAATTTCAGCGCTTTTGAATAGTGATTATTGTGGCGCGCTTCCTGTAAACCTTCAATACCATCGCGGTCATAGCGATCGACCCAACGTTTGAATAGATCTTTATTAATACCGTATTCTCGGGCAAAAGTTCTTCTCGGCATTCCGGACTTTCTAAATTCTTCGATAAACGTTAATTTTTCTAATGCTGAATACTTGGCTCTGGACATACAAAAATCCCTCCATGATTATCGGATGAAATTATATTATTTCATCTGACAACCATAAAGGGATTATTACA
>NZ_JBXAXW010000012.1:0-4217 GCF_056781975.1 Dellaglioa sp. CoH-57-MRSF-19 | reverse complement strand
GATAGAAAGCTCTCAGCTAAGCGTATATTCAATCGTGAAGCCTTACAGCGCATTCAAGAGGAATTACCACAATATCTCAAAGAGAATGGCTTTGATGTTCAACGTGGCAACAAAAACAAAGAGCGTAAGAATTTATCAGTACCCGAATACAAAACTATGCGGGAAGATTTGAAAAAAATAGAGACCGAAAAACAAGAGACACAAGCAAAGCTTGCAGATACTAAAAAACAGCTTGATGAAATCAAGCCACGGGATAACAAAAAAATTGCTAGTAAACCAACTTTGCTGAATAAAAATAAAGTCATGGTTGATAAATCTGATCTCGCTGATTTGGAACAACGGGCGTCTTTTAGTGATAATTACAATCAAATGCATGCTAGAGCAAGGCGTGAAGCCGACTCGTTAAGAGATAAACTGACTAGAACAACGTGGGACTATAATGACCTCGAAAGAGAGAATGAGCGATTGCAAAAGTTAGTCGGAACACTTCAAGGCATTGTCCGCAATGTTGATGAATTTCTACACAAAAAACTAGGTATCAATTTACCTGACAAGTGGCTAGAACGTGCAGGACTAAAAGAACCGTCTAAAAAAGCCCCTGAAAGCTCACAGGAACTCGAAAAACATAAATCTGATGAATTAGGCGGTCCACATCTTTAAAACGCTTATATGGGCTTAAAATGGCATTTAAGAGCTTAATTTAACATCTGGCTAGATTGAACGTCGTTAATTTTGTGTCTGTCAACGGTAAATCGAATTAAAGGGGCTTGCTGCTTTAGCAGTTAGCCCCTTTTTGAGGCTTTAAGGAGTTGATAGACTAGCGGATAAAACACTTTTGCGCATGCAAAGAAAAGCACACCTGCTTTTTTTGCCTGCCCCACGGCGAGTGCGGGGTGAGTTTGAGCGGGAGCTCCCGCTCATTTATGGGGTCAAGCTGACACAGCTTGCGGGTTTGGGCGGAGCCCATATTTTGGTTTGAGTGGGATAAAAATTTTGAAAATCAGGGGGCAGGGAGCGAATTTCGCTCCCGTACTACGACCCCCCTATAAGTGCCGAGTGCCAAATTTTACTTGAATAGGACTTTACGCTTACTCTCCCAATGGATTTGGGAGTTTTTTTATGACCGCCGTTTGACCGCCGTTTTGACCGCCGTTTTTTTAAACGGGTTATTTTTTGACTATATAGACTATAAGTATATAATGATGTATAATGATAAAAAAATAAAGGAGTGAGTTTTATGCCTGAAGAGAAAACAGAATATCAAGTTGTAACCGTTAGAATACCTAAAAAGATGTATGCTGATTACAAAGAGATTTTAAAAAGTGAAGGAAAAATTGTAACTTACGATATTAGAAACTATATGCGTGATGTTATCGAAAAATCTAAGAAAGGAGAAAAATGAGCATAAAAAAAGAGCGCCCTCTCTCAAGTTCGCTCGTGAAAAATGCTTTTATTTTCTAAAGGTGATTATACTATATGACTACTAAAAATACAAAGGCTAGAAACTTTGCATTCATTTTGTATCCTGAAAGTATTCCTGAAAACTTTATTGAAAATTTAGAAAAAACTGGTATTCCTATGGCGATTAGTCCGCTCCATAATTTAGATAAAACTGAACGAAAATTTAAAGATATGACTCCTGATGAACAAGAGATAATAAGTGCTGGTGGATCAATTTATAAAAAACCACATTATCATGTTTTGTATATTGCTCGTAATCCGGTTACTGTTGAAAGTATTCGGAAAAAAATAAAACGTAATTTAGGTGATCAATCTGTATCTCATATCGAAATTGTTGATAGCGTGGAGTATTATTTTCAGTATTTAACGCATGAAAGTTCTGATGCAATTAAGAAAGGTAAACACCGCTACGATAAAAAAGATTTAATCTTTATAAATGATTTTGATATTGATAGATACGTAACACTTGATGAAAATGAAAAGAAAGAATTAAGGCAGACTTTACTTGAAATTGTAGATGAATATAACATTGTTAATGTAAAGGAATTAAGCTCGTTTATCAGACAAAGAGGTAACGAATTTGGAATTGAGAGTATGAAATATGTGAATGAAATAATTTCAAGTTCTTCTGGAATTTTTCGACTATATTTTGATGCAAATTACCAATGTGGTTATCGTCCGGTCTATTCAAAAACCATTGATCCTGATACAGGAGAAATAAAGAATGAGAGAGGGGTGAGAGCATGAGAGAGTTTAGTGAAAGTGATGTTGAGAAATACTTAGAATACACTGATCAAAATGTTATCCCGACTAAAGAGCTTTTAGGTCAATGCTTTATTTGTGGTATAAAGTTAAGTGAAACTGAGACACCTGAAGGTCCAGAAAAACGAGTTGTTTGTTTGAAAGATAGAGATTACTTTGTTGAAGGATTTGAGGAATTGATAGAAATGGGAGAAATAAAATAAATATTGAGACTGGAGAGGTTAAGTAATGATTATTGACGTGGAATATATTGGATTTAAGAACAATTTAGAAGTTAATTATTTGGAGGAAAAGTAATGACACAAGCAGATATTAAATACCGTCCTATTAAACCATCCGATTATCATATCTTGGAAGATATGATTCGCAAATCATGGAACTACGATCGATTAGGAAGCCCAAAATTAGCTAAACAACTGTCTAAAATATATCTTGCCAGTTGTCTTGTTAATCAAACATTTACTAGTGTTGCTGTTTTTAATGAAGTGCCTGTTGGTATTATTATGGGTAAAAATAGAGAAACACATCGTAAACCACTAAGGTATCTTATTCGGCAAGGAATTGCTGTTGCACGAATTGCTATATCTAAAGAAGGGCGTAAAATTGGAAAGACGTTTCAAAAATTTGAAGAAGTTGATGAAATTCTTTTAAAGAGCATTGGTACAAACTTTGATGGTGAATTAGCTTTTTTTGTTGTAGATGGAAACCAACGTGGTTCAGGTATCGGTAAACAATTGTATCAACAATTTTTAGATTATATGACATCTGAAAATCTTAAGACATTTTACTTATTTACGGATACGACATGTAATTTTGGCTTTTATGAACATCAAGGTTTGGAACGATTAGCTGAAGAAACGCTCGATTTGCCAGAATTACAAGAGAATATGCATTTCTATTTGTACGGAAAAATGTGATAAAAGGGGCTAGTATTATATTTTCTAAGTAAAATGAAAAAATGTTATTTCTTAAAAATTTACCTTCAATGGGCGCGATTGTTGAACTATTTTTTTAGAAAAGGGTAGCTTAGGCTACTCTTTTTTATTTGGCCAGTGGGAAAATAAACGGTAGGGTCAACGATAAATGTCTGACTGAAGCAAATCGGAAGGAATTTAAGAAGTTGATACGATCCACTGATTTTCCACCCTCTTGGCAACTCGTTTTCGAGCCGTCGGAGACATGTAGAAATTTTCTGGGTTTGCCACTTTTGAAAAAGTGGCAAGGTCTGTTGTTTTGAATTTGATATTGAAATGAATTTGCAATCGTTGCGGAAAAATGCAAAGGTGAAAATATCATTTCTGTTACTAGAAAAAAGGACAGCTGTAGGCGTTTTTTTTTGTGCCTGTTCACGTCGAACCTTTTCAGCCTAAAGGCGAAAAAAGGGGCAAAGTGGACAGACAGTTTTTAGCCTCGCAGAGACCACACTTCACAGAGTGAAGTATAGTGGGTTATACTTTACTTGGAAGATAACTCCGAAATGAGGTGCGTACTATGAGTTTTGTAGTGGCTAGAATGACGAAATTAAAAGCTGATAATTTAGTCGGTATTGGCAATCATGACCAACGGAAAACGACTAATCACAGCAACGAAGATATTGATGTTTCCCGCTCCCACTTGAATTATGATTTGGTGGCTGGGCGCACTGATAATTTTAAAACGGATATTGAAGCCTATATCAACGAAAATAAAGCTAGTAAGCGGGCAGTTCGCAAAGACGCTGTTTTAGTCAATGAGTGGATTCTAACCAGTGACAAAGATTTTTTTGAGCAATTAGACGAAGTCGAAACCCGTAAATATTTTGAAACAGCCAAACAATATTTTGCAGATAACTATGGCGACGAAAATATTCGTTATGCGGTCGTTCACTTGGACGAGAAGACCCCTCACATGCATATGGGCATTGTGCCCTTTGATGATGATAGAAAGCTCTCAGCTAAGCGTATATTCAATCGTGAAGCCTTACAGCGCATTCAAGAGGAATTACCACAATATCT